>JABDND010000090.1 GCA_013001145.1 Croceitalea sp.
GCTGATTATCCGTATTGATATCTGTCAATGGCACTTGCAACGTTCCTCCTGCATCCGTTATTTCTAGATTTGTTCCATTCACTTGAAAGACATCATTTAGTTCATCATTCGGATTTGTTCCATTGGCCGAAATACCCGTTATTTCCGCCTGCAATTCATCTAATGCATCTTGCACGTTGGTGCTCGTTGTTTCTGCGCTTGGCGAAAAGGGTACTTCAGCAGCAATTTGATTATTGCCCCCTGCGTTGCTTAAAGTGCTCAAATCTATACGGGTGTCGATACCGCCTTCGGTTAATACCAATTCATTGCCTTGTAATTCAGCATTGGTCAAAAGTTCGTTCGTATCATCCAAATCATTATCCAAACCAATATGGTCTGTAATAAGTTGATTGTTATTGTCAATATTGTTCACTAATTGACTATCGTCATAAAATGCGCCGCTGACATCTGTAATTGCGTTATTTGGGTCTTGACTAATTAATTCAACATTTGTAATGAAGCCAGCATCGTTCAAAAAATCATTAAGGGTTACTTGGCTATAATCTATCTCTAAATCGGCAACCGTATTGTCTTGTAATTCATCTTGCCCAACTGAATTGGGCGCTAACTGTGCCGAGGTTATAGAATTATTTTGAAGATCAATGCCATTGATACTGCTATTTACAATATTTTCACCTGTGATTTCGCCCACTTCAAAATTGAAGTTATCGCCATTTTGTGTAATGACGATAGTTTCTCTAAAATTTACAATAGGGTCGGTGGTAAAGGTTTTTTCGATGGCGCCATCAAGGGTGATGCTAACGCTATTGCCATCACTATCATTAAGTATTAAAGTGGAATCTTGCAGCTCAAAGCCTACATTGGTCGTGTTCTGTTCGGCACATAAATTAAGCCATGAGGAGCCATTAAAATAGAAAACACAGCCTTCATCTGTGTTATAGACCAAAGCGCCGCGCAGGGGGTCAATTGCATTCATTTGGTTTGTCGTGACCCTGGTTATAACCAATACTTTAGAGTTGCTCTCCAACTCAAGTACAGAAGCTGGGTCAATATTCTGGGGGCTGTCACCAATTTTTACTTGTGAAATGGCGTGGGTACAAAATAGTACGCCAAAGCATAACAAGCTTATTAGAGTTCTCATAGCGTTGAAATTTAAGGCAGGGTCTAACGAACTAACAAAAATAATCTTCTCTGTAGATTATACTAATTTTATACGTCAAAATACCTTGCATTTAGGTAAACGGAATTTCAAGACCTTAGAATGCCGGAATAGCTGTCTAGTGTGCTAAGTGACCAATAATTAACAAAAGTTTAGAGCGGCATTTTTTTTTATGCCGATTTGTATATTTTTCTTTATAAAATTGTTCTAAATACCCAACACATGATAACCCGCATTTTTTTTCTTTTACTTTTTGTAAATACCATCACTATGAATGCACAAGAAGATGGTCGCACTTTACTGCGAGGTCAAGTGTTGTATAGGGGTAGTAATGTTCCCAACGAAAACGTAATTAATTCCACATCACAAAAGGCAACCATCACTAATGATGATGGGCAATTTATGATAAGGGTCAAAACTGGTGATCAATTGGTATTTACAGCTGTCAACTATCAATTGGAGGTGGTGATCATAACTGAAGCAATCCTTAAAAACAATAGGTTGGTGGTAGAGGTCGACGAAAAAGTGACCGAATTGGACGAAGTGGTCGTAAGTCCTGAAAACCAGAAAAAATTTTTAGAAGTAAAAAATGAAGATTTTAAGGCCTATGAATACGAAATAGATCGTGGTACGGAAGTGGATAACATTGCACAATCAAGAACGGAAAGGGGCATGCGCGATGGTATTAATTTTGTCAATATTTTCAAAGCGCTTTTTCAGTCTAAAAATCAAGACGGCATTGAACGTGAGCCATTAAAAGTAAGTGAAGTATTGAGACAGGTCTATGATGACGAGTTTTTTGTGGTTGATTTGAGATTGCCTCAAAATAAAATAGACGCTTTCTTAATATATTGCGATGATAAGATGGGTTCGCAAACCCTACTGAGAAAAGAAAATGAGTTTCAGCTCATCGATTTTTTGGTGACCCATAGTAAGACCTATTTGGCACAGTTGAATGAAGAATAACCTTTTATTGGTATGCTCTATTTTTTGTGCCCATATCTGTTTGGCACAAACTTTTGAGATAAAAACCCTCAAGGGAAAAGTGTATGCCCAAGAAGGAGATATTACCGGAGTGGTTGTCCAAAACATTTCAAGTCAAAGTGCTGTAATTACAGATATTGATGGTAATTTTTCTATACAGGTGCAACTAAATGATACTTTGGTTTTTTCGGCCATACAGTTCAAAAAAAAGGTGCTTCCCATAAATCAATCCATACTTAAATCGCCATTTGTATCCATTCCGTTGGAAGAGTTCGTGAACGAACTTCGAGAGGTGGTGGTACGACCGTTCGATTTGTCCGGAGATTTGGGTACCGATGTGGTAGATTTGAACTTGGCCAAAGATGTGAGTGCAGAGGCGCTGGGGTTGCCCAATGCACAACAAAAAATACCAACACAAAGTGAACGTAAATTGCAACAGGCCACTTACGGTAAATTTAATTTAGGTATGATTTTGAGTCCACCCTTAGACCCCATCATCAATGCAATCACAGGAAGGACAAAAATGCTAAAAAATCACGTAAAAGTAGATGCGGCATACGCAAGAACGCAACGTGTCCAAAATTTTTATACAGATTCCATTTTTATGGCCGACCTTAAGATTCCAATTGAAAAGATAGAAGACTTTATGTATTTCTGCGAAGTTGACAATGCATTTCAAAAAACAGTGGACACCCATGATAAATTGAAAATCTGGGAGTTTTTAGTACAGAAAAGTAGGTTATACAGGGAAAACAATAATTTAGACTAATTTATTTTTGGCATATACTTTGCACGGTATTAATCGATTCAGAAAGATGAAAAAACACTTCATATACTTATTGCTTCTTCCCCTTTTGGCATTCACGGGTGCGCATAAATTCTATGTAAGTGTCACAAATGTCAATTATGTCGAAAAAGAAGATGCCTTACAAATTACGACACGCGTTTTTATAGATGATATTGAAGATGTTTTAAAAAAACGATATGGCATAGATGCAAAACTGGCAACAGAGAATGAAGCTAAAATAGCCGATGAATACATTGAAAAATACCTGAACAGCAAATTCTTGATTCGATTGGACAATGTTCAAAGGCCATATATCTTTTTAGGCAAAAAATATGATAATGATGTTATGGTCTGCTATTTGGAAATAACAAAAATCGGTTTAAAACAACTCAAAACGCTCGAGGTTCAGAATGAGGTGCTTACAGACTTGTTTGACGAGCAAAAAAACTTGGTACATATCAAGTGGCTGGGAAAAAAGAAGAGCTTTGTTCTCATAAAAGAGAATAATAAAGGAATGTTAAACTTATAACATTGGATTAAAATTTTCTTAAAAAAAGAAGTATTTTCAGCGGCATAAAAATTAATAAAAATGAATAAAATTAAGTATTGTTTCTCGGCGATGTTGTTTATGGTGGCAACCATCGGCTATGCGCAAGAAACCGAAAAGAAAGAAGAGCGAGAACCTGGTCACTATAACCAAAGTAGGTTTAAGCAGATGTATGAAGAATTTTCAACGCCAAACTCATATCGTTCAGCTTCCGGGGCTCCGGGCCCTGCATATTATCAGCAGCAGGCCGACTATAGAATGGATTTGGAACTGGATGATAAAAATGCCCGTATCTACGGTCAAGAAACAATCACCTACACCAACAATTCACCTGATGACCTTGAGTTTTTATGGGTGCAATTGGATCAAAATGTTCGCGCTAAAGACTCAAAATCACCTTTGCGTAATGGAAATGGAGTAAATATTGCTTATACCGCCGGAAACTTTGCCCAGACCTATGTTACAGAACCTTTTGATGGAGGGTTCAATATTGAAGCGGTTCTTGATGCCAACGGTAGTCCATTATCGTACACAATCAATCAAACAATGATGCGCATAAACATTCCACAAGCGTTAAAAAGTGGAGAGCAAATATCATTCGGAATAAAATGGTGGTACAATATACCCGACCATACCGTCAATAGAGCTAGGTCGGGTTACGAAGAGTTCCCTAAAGATGGCAACAGAGCATATGTAATTGCCCA
This sequence comes from Croceitalea sp., assembly GCA_013001145.1. Classification (GTDB taxonomy): domain Bacteria; phylum Bacteroidota; class Bacteroidia; order Flavobacteriales; family Flavobacteriaceae; genus Croceitalea. The sequence continues at coordinate 4,182 of JABDND010000090.1, forward strand.
ATTTTTCCCAAGAATGGCCGTATACTCAGATGTTGAAGGATGGCAAAACCACCAATTTTGGGGAAGCGGGGAATTTGCCTTGCCATTTGGTAATTATGAGGTAAACATAACCGTACCTGCCGACCATGTGGTAGACGCAACAGGCGTACTTCAAAATAGAAAAGAAGTATTCTCAAAAGAAATGTTGAAGCGTTACAATGAAGCAAAAAAATCATACGACAAACCTGTAGTCATTGTCACACAAGAAGAAGCCGAAGCAAAAGAAAAGTCATTTGACACCAATACAAAGACCTGGAAGTTCAAAACAGAACCCGGCAAAATGGTTCGGGATTTTGGTTTTGCAACTTCGCGCAAATTCATTTGGGACATGCAAGCTGTTAAAATAGGGAATAGAGATGTTATGGCGGTTTCATTATATCCAAAAGAAGGTAATCCACTTTGGGAAGAACAGTCTACCAAAGCCGTTGTACAAACCTTAAAGACCTATTCAAAACATACATTTGATTATCCCTATCATAAAGCTATTTCGGTACATGCCAAAAATCAAGGCATGGAATATCCAATGATTTGTTGGAACTATGGAAGGCCTAATGAAGATGGCACCTATTCAGATAGAACAAAGTATGGCATGATCAGCGTAATCATTCATGAAGTAGGACACAATTTCTTTCCTATGATCGTAAATTCCGATGAACGTCAATGGGGCTGGATGGATGAAGGCCTTGATACGTTTATGCAGTATTTGGCCGAACAGGAATTTGGTAAAAACTTTCCAGAGGTCATAGCACCAAACGAAAATTATCCTTCACGAAGGGGCGCACCAGAAAAAATTGTTCCCTATATGAGTGGTGATCAAAGTAGAATTTCACCCATTATGTCCAATCCTGAAAATGTATATCAATTAGGTCCAAATGCCTATGGTAAACCGGCTACCGCTTTGAACATTTTACGTGAAACGGTAATGGGCAAAGAGCTTTTTGACCATGCCTTTAAGACCTATTCACAACGCTGGATGTTCAAGCACCCGACACCTGAAGACTTTTTCAGAACTATGGAAGATGCTTCGGCAGTAGATTTGGATTGGTTTTGGAGAAGTTGGTTCTACACCACCGATTATGTTGACATTGGAGTAAAAGAGGTGAAAAAATACTATGTGACCAACAAAATGACCAAAGAAATGGAAGAATACATGGCCGCAAGAAATTTGACCGAAGCCGATTTACCTCCATTAGTTTACTTGGCCGAAGAAAGCAGCGAAGATTTCAGTGCAGATTTAAAGGGAAAATCCCCATCAGAAATTTCTCAGAATTTGAATGCTTTTATGATGGACAATATGACCGCCGAAGAAAGGGCGCAGGTTAAAGAACCTAAATACTTTTATGAAATCACTTTTGACAAGCCAGGTGGTATTCCTATGCCATTGATAGTAGAATATACCTATGCCGATGGCAGTAAGGAGAATGTGACCTATCCTCCTGAAATTTGGAGAAAGAATGATACAGAGGTCAAAAGGGTTCTTTCTTCACAAAAAGAATTAGTGGGTATCGTAGTTGATCCCAAACTTGAAACGGCCGATATTGATACGACCAACAATGCTTGGCCAATGAAAGATCAAAAATCAGATTTTGATCAATTTAAAGAAAAGGTAAAAGGTAAATAGTAATTAATATTATGATTTGAAAGCCTCATCATTTGATGGGGCTTTTTTAATTTTGAAGATAAGTTCTAATTATATTTGTGCTATGTATTTCTTATTCATTAGCGGAGCCGAAATTTTCTTTATCATGTTCATCGTGGTCATGGTATTTGGTGCAGATAAAATTCCTGATATAGCCAAAGGGCTTGGTAAAGGTATGCGACAATTACGCGATGCCACTGATGACATTAAAAGAGAAATACAAAAAAGTGCCGATAAACAAGGTATTGATACCGATTTCACAAAAGACATCAAAAAAGAAATTGATGAAGTAAAAAAGAATGTGGAAGATGTTACCGGCGCTATTAAACGCAGCTCCAAATAACCCATGTTTGACCGCTTACTTCAATGGGACCGCGACACTTTTATCTATCTAAATGCGTTGGGCATTGATGATTATGATAAGCTTTGGACAACAATAACACACTTTACTACTTGGATTCCATTATTTCTGCTCATGATTGCCCTCTTTTTTATCAAGTTTGAAAGAAAGCAAGCCTTACGAATGGTATTTACGGTATTGGCCTTAGCTCTTTTTGTGGCCACACTAACCAGTGTCAGCAAAGAAGTTGTACAACGATTAAGACCTAATAATAATGAGGCCTTGAATGGCCTAATAC
>JABDND010000112.1 GCA_013001145.1 Croceitalea sp.
TGATCCAGACATTACCAAAGCCGAAACATTGCCCGCTTCTTTTTACCGAGACACACAGGTTTTTGAGGCCTTAAAGGAAAAAATATTTTACAAGACGTGGCAATGGCTTGGCCATGAAAATCAGGTCGAAAACCCCAAAGATGTACAACCCTTACTTTTACTCGATGGTTTTTTGACCGAACCCCTGCTCATTACCAGGGGCCTAGACGGGCAGTTGCACTGTTTGAGCAATGTCTGCACCCATCGGGGAAATTTGGTAGTGGAAGAAAAAGGCAATCATAAAAAATTGATATGTGCTTATCATGGCAGGCGTTTTGATCTGTGCGGTGCTTTTGAACATATGCCGGAATTCAAAGAGGCAAAATCTTTCCCACGTAAATGTGACGATTTGCCTCAATTTTCGCTTCGACAGTTGGGACCTTTGTTGTTTGCGGGCCTTGATCCAGCTTTTGATTTTCAAATCGTTTTGGATGCCATGCAAGAACGCATCGGATTTTTACCGCTTGAACAATTTAAATTGGATGAATCTCGAAGCAAAGACTACCATATAAATGCGCATTGGGCACTCTACTGTGACAACTATTTGGAAGGCTTTCATATACCTTTTGTACATGAAGACCTGAATGCCGTTCTTGATTATGGCAATTATGAAACGGTACTCCACGATTATATGAACCTGCAAATAGGATATGCAGATGGCAATGAGCATATTTTTGATTTGCCCAAAGACCATATAGATCACGGCAAAAAAATCGCCGCCTATTACTACTGGGTATTCCCCAATATGATGTTCAATTTTTATCCTTGGGGCCTATCGGTAAATGTGCTGCAACCTAAATCCCCCAACCAAACCAAGGTGTCCTTTATAAGTTATGTTTATGATACATCAAAGCTGGACCAAGGTGCAGGCTCTGGTTTGGACAAAGTAGAGTTGGAAGATGAGGCGGTGGTAGAGGGGGTACAAAAAGGGGTACGTTCAAAATTTTATAAGGCTGGTCGATTTTCGCCCAAAAGAGAGCAGGGAGTGCACCATTTTCATCGGTTATTGGCCGAATTTTTGAACCGCTAACCCATCCTTTAATTTCATTTTCCCGACATTAAAAATATACAGCCTGTTTTATGCGTTGTTATTTTTCGTTAGTACCTTTACCTTAAAATTTCAATTGCATGAAACCCGATCTATTTGAAGCTCCCGACTATTATCAATTGGACGATTTACTCTCTGAAGAACACAAATTGGTGCGCGATGCTGCCCGCCAATGGGTGAAGCGAGATGTATCTCCCATTATTGAGGAATATGCACAAAAAGCAGAATTTCCAAAGCAAATTATTGGCGGATTGGCAGAGATTGGCGCTTTTGGTCCATATATTCCCGAAGAATATGGCGGTGCTGGATTAGATCAGATCAGTTATGGCTTGATCATGCAAGAAATAGAACGCGGCGATAGTGGAGTCCGTTCCACGGCCTCTGTACAATCATCATTGGTGATGTACCCTATTTTCACTTATGGTACTGAAGAACAACGGAAAAAATACCTACCTAAATTGGCGACTGGTGAGTGGATCGGCTGCTTTGGGTTGACCGAACCCAACCATGGCTCCAACCCTGGGGGTATGGAGACCAAATACAAAGATATGGGTGACCACTATCTTTTAAATGGTGCCAAACTATGGATATCAAATTCCCCTTTTGCAGACATTGCAGTTGTTTGGGCAAAAAATGAAGAGGGGCGTATTCATGGTCTCATTGTAGAACGCGGTATGGAAGGCTTTACCACGCCTGAAACCCATAATAAGTGGTCGCTACGGGCTTCGGCCACAGGAGAGTTGATATTTGACAATGTCAAAGTACCCAAAGATAATTTACTGCCCAAGAAGAGTGGTTTGGGTGCACCTTTGGGTTGTTTGGACTCAGCCCGCTACGGCATTGCCTGGGGTGCCATTGGTGCCGCTATGGATTGTTATGATACGGCGTTGCGTTATGCCAAAGAGCGAGTTCAATTTGGAAAGCCCATTGCGGCCACCCAATTGCAGCAAAAGAAACTGGCCGAGATGATTACCGAAATCACCAAAGCACAATTATTGGCCTTCAGATTGGGCCAATTAAAAAATGAGGGGCGTGCCACCACGGCGCAAATTTCAATGGCCAAAAGAAACAATGTAGATATGGCCATCAATATAGCCCGTGAAGCAAGACAAGTATTGGGCGGTATGGGAATTACGGGAGAATACAGTATCATGCGTCACATGATGAATCTGGAAAGTGTCATTACATACGAAGGCACGCACGATATTCACCTATTGATCACAGGAGCCGATATCACTGGTCATCAAGCCTTTAAATAAAAACCGACAATTAATTATAATGGGGAATGTTTTTCCCTAAGATGATGTCTCTTGTGGCGGTCAGCATTCCATTTTGAAAAAATGGTTTCACAAGACCGCTGCCTCCTCTATCTTCCAATTTTGAAATGTAGGTAGGAGTGACCAAGGTATCATCTTCAAAAATAACCTCATCAATATAGTAGGCCTTTTTCCCCGGTTCTTTTATGGTCAAATGAATATGCTCAGGATCGCTATGTGTCGGATATGCAGCGGGCCTAAAGGTATAAAAGGCATAGTGCCCATCTTTTCCAGTTTTGACCCATTCTCTATGTTTTCCATGTCTTCTGGCCCATGTAGTCGTGCTATTTTCACTTGGAGGATAAAGTCCATCACGATTGGTGTGGTATGCATAAATGATGACGCCTTCGGCGGGAGTGGTACCATCCAGTTGAAATACGGTTCCCTGAAGAAGTAATTTAGGTTCATTGATTTTAAAACCAATAATGGTGTCCAGGGCATTCAACTCTTTGGTTCCATATTCATAAACGGCCTCACAGCCTTCACAGGGTCTGCCAAGATTTGAATTTACATTTTCATCTTTTTTTGTCGGTTTTTCTTGTCCACGGCAACTGCATAAAAAACAACAAACCAATAATAGTGGCAACCATCTTCCAACCTGCTTCATATCTCACTTTTTGGTTAAACTTTTTCCACCTTTACTTTAATAGATTTGCTAATGGGGGTTTGACTGCGATCGGCATAATGATTATGAGGTACCAAGAGATTGGTTTCAGGAAAATAGGCCGCCAGATTACCTTTGGGTATCTCGTAGGGAATCACTTTAAATTGTTCGGCCTTTCTCAAAATGCCATCATAGTTACTGCTCATATTGACCACATCCAGCTTATTAAGACCTTTTTGCCTCATATCGTCAGCATTCATAAAAAGGACCCTTCTTTCATTGTATACCCCTCTATATCGGTCGTCCATACCGTAAATAGTCGTGTTAAATTGATCGTGAGATCGAATGGTCATCAACATAAACTCTTCTTGGTCGAGTTTGTGATTGGGTAGTTTGTTAATGGTGATTTGTGCCTTGCCATTCGGCAATTTGCTGAAATCACGTTCACGAACGTTGTTGGGCAAATAATAGCCCATGCCCTTCGCAGCCTCATTGGTGTTTTTAAAGCCCTTTGCTATTCTATCAATGTACCGTCGAATCAAATCATAATCTTTACCCAAGGCCTTCCATGGTACGGGGTGTGATTCACCAAAAAGATGGTGTGCCATTTCGGCAATGATTTGCGGTTCACTTTTTAAATTATCTGCGGCCGGCCTCAACAAGCCTTTCGAATGTCTTACCCTACCCATACTGTTTTCGGTAGTGATATATTGTTCTTTTCCCTGAATCGTGTCTTTTTCAGAACGCCCCAATGTGGGTAAAATCAAGGCAGTTTTGCCAGTGATCAAATGTGATCGGTTTAATTTAGTGCTTATCTGTATCGTGAGGTCGCAGTTTTGTAGGGCTTTGGCGGTATAAGCCGTGTCCGATGCCGCCATTACAAAATTACCGCCCAATGCCATAAAAACCTTGGCTTTCCCTTGATTCATGGCCTCTATGGATTCGACAGTATCAACACCTTTTTTGGTCGGTGGTTTAAACCCAAAATGTTTTACAATTCGTTCATTCAATGCCTCGCTCACATAATGATGGATACCTACACTTCGGTCTCCTTGTACGTTGCTATGGCCACGGACAGGACAGGTACCTGCATTGGGTTTGCCAATTGCTCCTTTGAGCAACAAAAGATTTACATATTCACGAATATTCTCCACGCCATTGGCATGTTGGGTTAGCCCCATGGCCCAGCATACTACAATATTTTTGGATTTGGTCAAAAACAAAACTGCAGTATCTATATCAGACTCTTCAACCCCTGCCATTTTCAACAACTTTGTAGTATCATATTGATCTAAATCCTTGACCAAAGCTTTAAAACCCTGGGTATATTGTGCAATGAATTCGTGGTCAAATACCATGCCCCCACTTGATTTATCGGCTTCCGCCAATTTTTTCAAAATCAGTTTGACCAGCGGAATGTCTTGATTGATATTGACCGGCAAATGCACATCGGCCAAGGCTTGACCACTACCAATCCAACCATTGACTTTTTGGGGGTTTTTAAAATTGACCATTCCCGATTCTTTCAAGGGATTGATGCTGATAATTTTGCCGCCGTTTTGTTTGCATTTTTCCAGAGCGCTCAACATACGAGGATGATTGGTGCCTGGGTTTTGGCCGGCAACGATGACCACTTCGGCTTTATAAAGGTCTTCGAGTTTGATGGAACCCTTGCCAATACCCAGCGTTTCACTTAGCGCCACTCCACTACTTTCATGGCACATATTGGAGCAATCGGGCATATTATTAGTGCCAAAGGCACGCGCAAAAGTGCCGTACAAAAATGCCGCTTCATTGCTAGATCTGCCCGAGGTATAAAAAATGGCCTCATCAGGTGAAGCAAGTTTTTTAAGCTTAGTGGCGATCATGTCAAATGCACCTTGCCAAGAAATAGGTTCATAATGCACACTATTTTCGCGCAATACCATGGGCTCTGTCAGTCTGCCCAATTTGTTGAGCTCATAATCGGTCAATTGCGAAAGCTCCTCCACCGAGTGTTTTTGAAAAAATGGCGGGTCTGTATGGGCCGTAGTGGCCTCATCGGCAAGGGCTTTGGCACCATTTTCACAATAC
>JABDND010000144.1 GCA_013001145.1 Croceitalea sp.
GATAAATTGGACAAAATAGGCGAGGAGAAGGTGAAAGAAGAAATGCTGGCAAAAGGTATTTCTGAGTTGGCTATTGAAAAAGCAACTCCCTTGTTCAACATGTCAGGATCGGCCAAAGAACAATTAAGCCAACTGCGAATTTTACTCAAGACTTCAACTCAGGGTAGCAGTGGTATAGATGATTTGGAAGAAGTCTTAACAGTGGTTACCAATTTGGGTTTAAAAACGACAAAACTTGAATTGGATGTGACCCTCGCGCGCGGTCTCAACTACTACACGGGTGCCATTTTTGAAGTGGCTGCACCCAAAGAGGAAAATATGGGGTCTAAAGGCGGTGGAGGGCGATATGACGACCTTACCGGAATATTTGGATTAGAAGATGTGAGCGGTGTAGGAATCTCATTTGGTTTAGATCGAATTTATTTAGTCTTGGAAGAGTTGAAGCTTTTTCCAGAAGCGATAGATAGAAGCTTAGACGTGTTGTGTTTAAACTTTGGGGAGAAAGAAGGTGTAGCATCTCTAAAGCTTGTAACCGAATTACGCAATAAGGGGGTTAAGGCCGATATTTATCCAACAGCGGTTAAAATGCAAAAGCAATTTAAATATGCTGATAAGCGCGAAGTTCCCTATGTTATACTACTTGGGGAAAAAGAGCTTACTGAGGGTACTTTTGTGGTCAAGAATATGACCACAGGCAATCAAGATACTTTTAAAATAAGCGAGGTAAACACCTTTATTTCAATGCTCTAAGCGGTGGTATACAGCTTGGAACACCACTTCATAATGCCCCTTTGAAGCTGGAACATAAGCCTGGGGATTATTCATCAAGTCTTTTTTGAATTCAGGGATCGTAATCAATTTTAAATCGGCAACTTCTTCCGCTTCTTTTTGTAAAGATGAAATGGACACCTGAAGCTCACAGATAAAAGTGTGATGAAATTCACGGTCTATCAGGTTTTTGTGATGCTCATTTTCGGTTTTAAATATGCCAATTTTATAGAGGTCTCCAGTGTTTACGGCAAGACCTATTTCTTCATGTATTTCACGTAACGCCGCTGTTTCAATGGCCTCACCTGCAGCTATATGACCAGCTACCGACACATCCCAAAGTAGGGGGAAGGTTTTTTTTGTGGCGCCTCTTTGTTGCAATAAAAGTTCGCCATTATTCGTGTAAAACCAAATGTGAACCGTTTGATGAAAAAGACCCTGTTGATGAATGGTCGCCTTTGAAAGTTGCTGTCCAGTGGGAACGCCTTTCTCATCGACTACATCAAGTATTTCTTCCATTTTTTATTTAAAATAACTGAATGTTTCGCCAGACTTAATGGTCAATAATGTTTCATAAATCAATCGGATTACATTTTCCACATCCGATTTGTGAACCGTTTCCACAGTTGTGTGCATGTAGCGCAAAGGCAAAGAAATCAAAGCAGACGCAACCCCGCCATTACTGTAGGCAAAGGCATCGGTATCGGTTCCCGTTGACCTTGAGGAAGCTTGACGCTGAAATGGAATTTTTTTGGCTTCAGCCGTTTCTATGATTCGTTCCCTTAATTTTTGTTGAACTGCTGGGGCATACGATATAACAGGCCCTTTTCCTATAGCACACTCACCCTGTTCTTTTTTCTCAATCATAGGCGTGGTGGTGTCGTGGGTAACATCGGTAACAATGGCTACATTGGGTTTGATGGTCTGTGTGATCATTTCGGCGCCACGTAGTCCAATTTCTTCTTGAACGGAATTGGTAACATATAAGCCGAAGGGTAGTTTGACTTTGTTTTGGTGCAATAAGCGCGCTACTTCGGCAATCATAAAGCCACCTGCTCGGTTATCCAATGCCCTACATACAAATTTATCTTTGTTCAGAATTTGAAATTCATCGGGATAAGTAATGACACACCCAACATGTACACCCATTTTTTCAACTTCTTCCTTATCTTTTGCACCTATATCAATAAAGATATTGCTAATTTTTGGAGGCTCTTCTTTTCCGGTTTTACGGGTATGGATGGCCGGCCATCCAAAGACCCCTTTCACAATACCTTTTTTGGTGTGTATGTTCACCCATTTAGAAGGCGCGATCTGGTGATCGCTACCCCCGTTTCGGATAACATAAATAAGACCGTTGTCGGTAATATAATTTACATACCACGATATTTCATCGGAGTGTCCTTCAATAACAACTTTGTACTTGGCATCTTTATTAATGACCGCCACAGCGCTACCATACGTGTCGGTAATGAACTCATCAACATACGGTTTAAGATAGTCCATCCAAATTTTTTGACCTTCCCACTCATAGCCGGTTGGCGATGCATTGTTCAAGTATTTTTCTAAAAATTTAAGAGATGATGCAGTGATTATTTTAGGTGAAGCCATTAATGCGATTTTAGCGTACAAACATACTAATATTCACTTTTATTTAATAATATCAGGCTTGCTTTATCGTTACTTTTGGTACGATTTATGACCATTTAGGTTTATGAAGAAATTAGTTGCGATTTTTATCTTGGGCATATGCAGTTTTTGGAGTTTTTCACAAGAAACCCAACTGGATTCCATATCGGACTATTTTGTAAGAATGGAGGGAGATTCACTGCTTTTAAGTTCCATTCCCTTGGATGAGGTTTACATATTTGGCAAATTGGAATTTGCCGACCAGAACGAGAAGCTTCGATATTACATTTTAAGGCGTAAAACCATTAAAGTGTATCCTTATGCCAAATTGGCCGCTGAGCGTTTGGTTGAATTGAACGACAGTATTTCAAAAATCACAAAGAGACGGGCCCAAAAGCGGTACACTAAAAAGGTTCAAAAATTTATTGAGGATGAATTTGCTGAAGAATTGAAGAAATTAACCCGAACAGAAGGGCAAATTTTGGTCAAATTAATTCATCGTCAAACCGGTACAACGGCCTTTGATTTGGTCAAAGATCTGCGCAGTGGTTGGCGTGCCTTTTGGTATAACGCAACAGCCAAAGTCTTTAAAATTTCGCTTAAAGAAGAGTTTAGACCCACTCAAGTTCACGAAGATTATCTAATAGAAGATATTTTACAGCGTGCTTTTGCAGCTAGTAGGCTAAAAAGGCAAAAATCTGTATTGGACTATGATTATGCACAGTTGAGCAATAAATGGAAACCTTCACCAGCAGTAAAAGATTAGTTTTTCTCGTCGCCACCAAAAATAGCATCCATAAAGATTTTTATAGAATAAAAGCCCAAACCAATGGCTACTATGGCCAATATTAGGCCCACTATCAATACAGGAATATAAAAAGGGTGCTCTTGATTTTTAAAGGCTTGAAAGAGTGCCACCGGGGCCAAAAACATGGTTCCCACAGTATAGCCCAAAAACTTAAGTCCCTTGACCAACAATTCTTTGTTCGTACGCATAAGCCTTCAAAAATAACAAGAATACTTTATATTTAGTCAATTACAATCTGACGAAATAGATAGAGCTCATCAACCAATGAGCGTCTGATTGTTTGCAACCAATACGCCATTTATGGAACTTTTATATCTTGCAGCTGTCATCATCTTTATTATTGTAGCTACCGTCCAATTTAAAATGCACCCAGTTGTTTCC
>JABDND010000160.1 GCA_013001145.1 Croceitalea sp.
TAATTTTAATTGCAGTCGCAGCCATAATTGGATTGGGAGTTGGGTATCTACTTTTTGGAACATCTAATGGCGATACTATGGAAGCAATGGAGCATGACCATGCTACAGAAATAGAAAACCAAATGTGGACATGCTCCATGCATCCTCAGATCATGCAACCCGAACCAGGTGACTGTCCTATTTGCGGGATGGATTTGATTCCTGCTGAAGTTGGTGCTGGAGGTCTTTCGCCCGAACAATTCTCAATGACAGATAATGCGCTTGCCTTGGCCAATATACAGACCATTGTGGTCGGTACTGCAGCGGTATTTGACGATAATTCACTTTCTCTATCGGGTAAAATTGCAGTAAACAAAGAGGCCGTCGCCATACAGGCCAGTTACTTTGATGGAAGGATTGAACGTTTGAACGTAAATTATGAGGGTCAAGAAGTTCGAAAAGGACAATTATTGGGAACCATCTATTCTCCTGAACTGGTAGCGGCACAGCAGGAACTGTTGACCACGGTATCTTTAAAGCAGTCGCAACCACAATTGTACCAAGCTGTCCGTAACAAATTGAAACTTTGGAAATTATCAGAAAATCAAATCAACGAAATAGAAAGCTCCAATAAGGTGACGGAATACTTTCCTGTTAACGCAACTGTTTCCGGTACGGTTTCCGAGGTCATGAGCGCGGAAGGTGATTACGTAAAGAAAGGGCAACCTATTTTAAAAGTGAGCAATCTAAATACGGTTTGGGCCGAGTTTGATGCCTATGAAAGTCAGTTGTCACAGCTTAAGAAGGGACAAAGAATACGCATTACCTCAAAGGCGCATGCAGATAAAACCTTTAATGCTATAATTTCATTTGTCGACCCTTTACTCAACAATGACACTAGAACGGTAACAGTGCGGGCAATACTCGCAAATCAAAATGAACTGTTCAAGCCGGGCATGTTCGTAACAGGTAAGATACAAGCCGATAAAAATTTTAATGGTGATTCTAAGCTTTGGGTGCCTTCCTCAGCTGTTATGTGGACAGGAGAACAATCCTTGGTCTATATAAAAGTAAAACCAGATGAGCCAGTCTTTGAAATGAGGGAGGTAATGTTAGGGGTAAGAAAGGGAGAACAATTGGAAGTTGTTTCTGGGCTAAGCTTAGGGGAGGAAATTGTGGCGAATGGTACTTTTTCAGTTGATGCCGCTGCACAATTACAGGGGAAAAAAAGTATGATGAACAAAGCCGGGGGCAAGGCCACGACGGGTCATGAAGGCCATTTGGGAATGCAACCGCAGGAAAGCGCCAATAGTTCAGAGGACCAGATGAATATGACATTGCCCGACACCTTTCAAAAGCAGTTTGAAAAAGGATTTCCAGCCTATTTGAAATTAAAAGATGCTTTGGTGGCCAGTGATGCAAAGCAAGCGGCAATGCATGCAATGTCTACCATGGCAGTATGGCAAAATCTAAATTTTTATGACTTAGGTGCAATGGCAAAAGCACATTTAGAAAAGAGTATTAAAATGTTGGAAGCTATCTCTAAAGAGCAAAGTTTAGAGGATCAACGCTCTCATTTTGTGGTTCTTAATGAGAATATGGTTGCCATAGCAGGGGAACTCAAATCTTTGGAATATACACTTTACGTGCAGCAATGTCCAATGGCAAACAGCAATAGGGGTGCGGTTTGGTTAAGTGCAGAAAAAGAGATTCGCAATCCCTATTACGGGGATGCTATGTTGACTTGCGGAAGCGTAGTTGAAGTTCTATCCGAATGATTACACCCTATGACTAGATTACTGTTCTAACAAACATTTTGTTGGTCTGCATTAGGATGTCCAAGAGAGCCCATTTATAATCTTCTTAATAATTTCCTTCTAATAGAATACCATTCACTTACATCTAAACTAAAATCTTTAGCCTGGTTTGCAGTATAAAGCACGCAAGCTTTATCACCAAGGTAGAGCGCATCACGTAAAGTGAATGTCTGTCCTAAAAATTTGTCTCTTTTCTGCGCTACTAACGCTAAATAGGTTTTCTTGCCTTTTATCTAAACTAAAGAACTTGTATGTTTAAAATGATCGTGAATGGGTAAATTCAAATAATCACCAGCTTCCCACTTATTGAACCACGCTGCTACAATTTCTTCACTTTTCATTTTTTGAATATTTCCCACCCTTTAATCCAAAAAATATCAGATTCAAAAAACTTGAGTCTTGTTTTTATGACACGGTCTGTTTTATCCCTTGGTGGTTTTGTTATAAAATGCGCTTTGGAATTACTGAAGTTCAAGGTATGTTTTTCGTCCATATCTGTTTCTTTATCTGTAAAAAAGGTAACCACCTTTTTATCTGCCTGCCATGTACCTTTGCCATAATTGTTTTCTTCATACGGGGGAATGGAATTTTGGTGATCGGTGTAGGCATGAAACATAAAAGTGCCATCTTGATGCAAGGTCAAATTGTATGCTATAAAAACCAAGTCCTTATCGCCTGCTTGACAGTAATAGTCGCCAACGATAGTATCAGTATGTGATAGAATGGGCAGATTGTAGAGAAGCAGTAACCATAGCGTGGCGCTCATAACATTCTATATTGGAAGGTTGCAATAAGCGTTTAATTATTTGCCCATTGCATACTGTCAATATAAAAATAAAAAATTCAGAGCTAATGTTAGGGCTCTTTTGAAGGCCAATTAGGGGTTTTCAAACGAAATTGTAGTTCCGAGTCCTGCAAAAACATAATCTTCTCCGTAGATGTCGTTTAAGATTTTAAATGCCAAATGCCCCGTACAGTGCGCAGGGGCAACCCGCTTTACCTTTAATTCATTTTTTAATAAGCTAGCCAACTGTATTGTCTGTTCCCTGTTAAAGGGCAACATATGAAATCCGCCATAAATCAATTCAATGGTATCTTTGGTGATCGCTCTGGTTTCAGTGGCTATATTTTCAATACCGGTATGTGAACAACCCACCAACACTACTTGACCCTTCGCCGTTTTCATGGAAAGTGAAAGTTCGGGTAGATTGGTGTTTTTACAAGCGTCCATGGCATGGTCAAATTGCCCTTCCACAAAACCCTTGCCCGGATAACATGAAAAGTAACCCATGTATTGCGATTGTGTGGCAATAAGCAAAAGACCGGGTGCTATTTCTTGCGACGCCTTGATAAATTCGATATTGGCGTTCCAAAAACGGCCGGTTTGGTTTACCGTAAATTTGGTAGGGCCACCATCAAAATATTGCATGTGCACCGGCAATGAATCCTTTATTTGGGCCTCTTGGCCAGTAGCATCAAATGGTACAGGTGCACCCCAAAAAATATCAAAGGGGAAGTAAATTTTTACGTTGGGGTTAATTTTTAATAAGTGGTCCAAGCCATTAAGGTGGTCAAAATGACCGTGGGATACCACCACTACATCAATTTTCTCAAGGTCGATGCCCAAGGCGTCGCTGTTGTGCTTAAAGATGTCCGCATTGCTGCCGGCATCGAACAAAATGGTCTTGCCATTATAGTTTGTCACACACGAAAACCCAAAATCTTTGGTCAGGGAAGGGTATTTGCCAAAGGCATCATATAGATTGACAATGGTTCCTTCTTGAACGGGATTTAAGCTCTTTTCTGGGGCTGTATTACATGAAATCAAAGCTAGAAATGCGGTTAAAAAGAAAAACACAGGGCTTTTCATAAGGCACATTTTTAAGGGAGTAAAAGGTTGTTTTGCTATGGTTTTAAGACTGCCAATTGCAAGAATTAAGGTACGCTATATTTGAATGCCTGCAACATCAAATTTTGCTACTTACGAATTGGTTATCAGTGATTTGTTGAAGGTTTTAAACAACACCAAAACCAATCCCAAAAGGAATATGGTGGTAAATATCAGCTTGTTGTATTTTGCCAGCCAATTGGGAAGAAAAATGTCAAAATTATCTTTATCGGAGTCAGAATATTTTCGTGCCATGAGGGTAAGCGGACAGAACATATTGAAGGCCAATAAGGTAATTCCCTCACCTATGACCATTGCAATGGCTAACCAGGTGTACAAGGTAATTTCACCACTGATCCCGGAATAGAGCACGTAAAAAATGGCCACGACAAAAACCAACCAAATGATCGTGTGTATGAGTTTAATGGCCAAAAGTTTGTGCTGTGGTGTCATCTTAGAGCGTTCTCTTTATTTCACAGGGGTTGCCAAAGGCCAGTACATTGTCAGGGATATTTTTGGTGATCACACTGCCTGCTCCGATGGTCACATTATGGCCAATGGTAACACCGGGAAAAATCACAGAGTTACCGCCGATCCAAACATTATCTCCTATGACGACCGGTTTGGTCGATGTGAGATACCGCGCATGGCTACCAGACCCCAAAATACGTTCCGATGCTTTTAAAGGATGTGTGGCCGTATATATTTGAACAAAGGGAGCAATCAATCCATTTTTGCCAATCACAATTTTATTATTGTCCAAAAACATGCAATTGGTATTGACAAAGGTGTTTTCTCCAATGGAGATATTTTCGCCGTAATCACAAAAAAAAGGAGATTCAATCCAAACGCCATTCCCCTTAAATGCCAAGAGTTCACTTAATAGTTGGTCGCGTTCTTCAATACGTTCCGAATCAAGATCATTGTACCGCCTCACTAATTTTCGTGCATTGTGATACATTCGTATCAATTCCGGATCTCTGGAATTGTAAAAATCTCCCTTGAGCATTTTCTCTTTTTCCGTCACAAGGTTGATTTTTATAATTCCTCCACCAGTTGAATATTATTTCCGCAGGTATCATTAAAAACGGCAGCCTTCACGGTTCCCATTTCGGTGGGTTTCATACTGAATTCAACGCCCAGTTTTGTGAGTCTTTCATATTCGGCGGCAACATCATCCACATCAAATTGTGTGTACGGATAACCTGCCTCCAGCAATGCATCTTGATAGACTTTGCAGGGTTCAAAATGGTTGGGGCCAGGTTCCAATAATAATTCGGGACCATCTTGCCAATCTGCGGAAACCAAGGTGAGCCATCGATTACCACCCCCTAAGGGCATATCTTTCTTTTTTAAGAAGCCTAACTTTTCCGTGTAGAATTTTAAGGCTTTTTCTTGGTCCCGTACGGGAATACTGATCAGTGTTACTTTCATTTTGAGAATTTTATGGTTCTTGCCAAGGGTCGGGCATGATTGAACTGCAACTATTGCAAAGGGAATTGCCCGCCCGCTACTAAAGATAATTCATTCTTGGATATCCCTTATTAAGTAATTGCCCCACAAACGATTATGCACTTGGTTCCCAGCCGTTTTCTATTCGTTAATTAGGGCAATTTTCTCATTGACCTTGTCCATAAATCCATGCAGATATTCAGGGCCATTGCTTTTTACTTGGTCAATTCGCCAACTTTGCTCGTTTCCATTTTGTGAATATAGTATGAACAATCCTCCTCCATCGGCACAATCGGGACAACCAATGATTGTTTCATTTTCATTCAATAATCTAGTGGGAAAGAACTGCGGTAGGTTCTTGACCTGTTCAAATAAATCGTTGGATAAGGCCACAAATTCAAAGTTTTGCCCGCTGTAATCATCGACCGTATCTTCAAAAAGGGCACTGTTTGTGAGTTTAAAGGTTTCAACACAGCCCTCGCCCCCACACTCCCCATAAAAATATCCGAAAATCAGAAAGTTTTGTGCATTGATATTGATTGCGTTATCATCAGAATTGCACGCCAACAAAAGTGCAATGAAAGTAAGACCGATACTTATTTTTCTCATTTTCTCTTTTAATCTGCGGTTGTCGCATCTATTTCTTCTGTAATTAACAAGCCAAGTGCTGTTAATTCATTGTATTGGTTTATCATCTTATCAAATTGCCAAGCTGCCAAACTAATGACGTTTCTATAGGCCGGTTTGGCCGTATATTCAATAAATACTTTATCATATTCAGATTGGGGTGTAGCCTTTGTCGCCAAGGTATCTAAAGACATAAATGCGGAAGCCAAAATAAGTGACCTATCAATTTGGGTATCAAGATAGTTTTCTTGGTGAACGGTGTATTGGTTATAGCTTCTCTCATTTTCGGCAATGACATCGACTAAACCGTGATATTTGGCCAAAAGCGAATCAAGTTTGGTATTGTTTATTTTACCGTAGTACTGTGAATTTTTCAATGATTCATAACCGCCTGAATTGGGTTTGAAATAAAAATCGACAAAAGCAGAACCACTTATCTTGAACAAAAAAAGATTGTCGCTTTCGGTCTTATTTAAGATGCTATTTCGCGCTTGTTTACAGATGTCGGCAATTTGTTTTCTCCCATTTGATAATTTTTCCAGCTGTTCAATATCTTCGGCTGTATGCGACTTGATTTTTATCAAGTATTCATTCAAGGCTTTTGTATCTTTTTTCGATTGATTCCAATTATTGATCTGTAAGGCGATCAAAATTCCGAAGACGACCAATAGTATTTCACCAAAGGCATACTTTAGGTATCGGATGTTTTTATTGTCTAGAATCAACATATGTCTTAGTCTTCTAAAAACCTTCATAATGTGTTTTTCAATTACCTCAAAGGGTTTAGCTTTAATTTGTAGGGGGAAAGTCTTGTGAACGTTTAATGCCTTGGCCCAAAACGTTGTATAAAACTACGGATTTCCGTGTAAGAAATTCGCAAGCAATTACTGATAGCCATTGTCATGATTTTTTAAGTTTGCCTCTATCTAACTATCATAATAAGCAAGTCCCGGATTGCAAATAAACTGTCCTCTTTTTTTAATAAAAATTGTTGGTTTCTGACCGGTTATTCTTTTAAAATCATTTATAAAATGTGATTGGTCGTAATAACCACAATGATATGCTACGCTAGTTAAATCAATAACTTGATCTTTGTTTAATAAACGTAATACCTCATTTATTCGAATAATGCGAAGATAATGTTTCGGGCTAATGCCAATCTTCTCTTTAAATTCCCTTTCTAACTGCCGTTTGCTAATATTTAATCTATTAGAAAGATCTTTCACCTTAACCCCTTTTGATCTTCGGATAAGGTTTGCGGCTAAATTGACATAGTTTAAATCAATTTTATTTTTAAGTAAATTCGCTATCAAATAATTTTCGGTAAGTCGAATCATAGAATGTATGCTTGTTTCCTGCCTTATTCTGTGACTGTACTCTACAAATTCCTTGCCTAATATTAAAGACATGTCCTCATAACGGTCCATGAGCAAAGATGCGGGAACTCCAAAAATATTGTAGATGCCTTCTGGTTTTAACCGTATGGCAAACACATTAACAAAATCCTTAAAACGAATTTCGTAAGGCTTTGTATACAGGCCCATAATCATATAATCAGGAGATTGCGACCATGTAGTATCCTTCTCCAGGTCGCAATGTAAATCGTTAAGATGAATTATTAATTCCATGCATCCTGTTGGAATCATTTGCATTGAAAATGGTCTGGTTGCATTTAAATTAAAACTACCTTCCCAAAACAACTCAACAAATGGTTTTAGCTGCTGACATGGCATGTGTTCATTTAAAAGACTATTCACGTATTAACAATTTTAATCTTAAAGTTAGGTTTATTTAGCTAATTCTTATTATTCCATAACTCTTTCATAACAATATCAAGATCCATTAAGGCTTGACTGCAATCTCCAAAAAATGATGATCCATGCATGGTAGCAAGTGTTTTTGGTTTTAAGTCTGCTAGTGAATGCAGTATTTTTGAGGTATTACTAGTATATGGGGAATATTCCATTAGGGGCCCCTGTTCATATTCAAGCATCGAATTTTTATGTGAAGCTAAAATGTCTTTATCGGTTATGTCTGTCACCTCACCATTTTGATGAAATAAATCTGAGCACAATAGCGTACCATTGGTTTCCTCAAATAAAACTCCGGCATCCCAACCATGCGGTAGATGAGGTGTTCTAATAAAGCGATAATTATGTTTTCCGGTGTTTAAAACAGCATTACCAGGCATGGCATAAGCTGGCCGAATAGCAAAATCCCCCATATTTACAATAGCACCTGCTTCACTACAAACTGCCTTAGCATTTGGGGCCACCTGTAACCACTCATTTAGGGCACCACACTCATCCACCTCAAAATGACTAAAACCAATCCACATTAGCTTTGATGGGTCCATTAACTTTTTTACAGCATCTAGAACTACCGGAAACATTTGTCTCATTCCAGCATGATATAGCATAGGCTCATCATCTTTAATTAAGAAGTGATTAAATTGTAAATTAAATTCTTTTACAAATACCGAAATTCGATAAACATCCGGTGCGATTTCTGAAACTTTGATCATGAGACATATAATTTTGAATTAGTAAAATTTATTGTTCTTAGTTCATTCTATTGATATGTCTAAAGTTATAGTGTAATAAATAAGTATGATTGTAAAAAAACGACATTAATTAGGTTCTCCACTTTGAGTAAATCTCAATAGGGCATTAAAAAGCCTCATTGATCGACTATTTGAAGATGTAAATCGAGGTAGGTTTTTTACCTCAGTTCTTTGTTGTAAGCTGGCTTTTTTTCAATTCGTATATTTTACTACTGTTATTCCACACTCATAAGCTTTAGCATTTCTCAACTTCAATTCAGTTTTATAATCAGTTTTCTGAAATATTGGCATTCCGTTTCCTAATATCGAAGGGTTAATGAAAAAATAATACTCATCAATCAAATTTTCTTTTATTAGAGATGAAATAAATTCTCCACCACCATAAGCTATAATGTCATTTCCAGTTGAGGATTTTAATTCTCGTATCT
>JABDND010000161.1 GCA_013001145.1 Croceitalea sp.
TGAAAAGTTGGATAGTGGTTGCAACCTTCTTTTGCCTTTGGCTATCTACTTCATTTCCTGAAGTTTTGCAGTCATTTATGGCCTATGGTTTAATACTTACATTTGGGGTTTTGCATGGGGCCAATGATATTAATTTAATTGTCAAATCGAAAAGCATTAATACTGATAAACAAAGCATTAAACGGGTCTTGATTTATTATATCCTCACAGTCGTGACCATTTTGGTAATATTCTTTCTTTATCCACCTTTAGCTTTGCTGCTTTTTATAGTACTTAGCGGATATCATTTTGGTGAACAGCATTTTGAAAACAAACTATCTGAAGTAGATACGTTTGAAAAACTTTTGTATTTGAGCTATGGTTTAACCATTTTGTTTATGATATTTTTTATAAACTTTAACGAAGTAAATGAAATAATCAATGAAATTAGCAATATGGAATTTTCAATTGAAATTTATAGAACCGGATTGATTGTGTTTGGCGCCTTGTTCATTTTAAACCTTGCCTACCTATATTATACCAAAAAATTAAAAGTTAAGATTTATGAGGAGCTTTTTTATTTACTCGTTTTTTATGTGATTTTTAATACAGCCTCCTTAATATGGGGATTTTGTATTTACTTTATTTTGTGGCACAGTATACCGTCCCTTTACGATCAAATGAACTATTTATATGGCGATGCCAATAAAAGTACTTTTCTTAATTATTTAAGATCTTCATGGTTGTATTGGTTGATATCGGTTGTGGGTTTAGGTATATTATTATTGGTCTTTGGTGAAAACCATCAATTTTTCATTTCAATATTGTTATATTTTTTGGCCGCGATCACCTTTCCTCACGTAATTGTGATGTCACGCCTAAAACACCACTAGAACGAAAGCCTAATGCTAACATTGGGAGTGAGCCCCAATGAGATGTTCTCTATAGTTTCAATTTCATTATCATCATTTAGTCGATAATAGCGATTCAATATGTTTTTACGATTGGTCAAATTGAGCAGGGAAATCCCTGCGGAGGCCTTTACCCTGCGATTTATTTGAAACTTGTATATGGCCGAGGCATCTGCCCTTAAATAGTCTGGCAACCTGCTACTATTTGGCGATTTATAATTTATTTGGGTTGGAAATAATAATGTATTCAACGCATTGCCTCCTTCTTGTGGCTCAGTGTATGGCTTACCACTTCTATAATTTAGACCAATACCCAATTTCAAATTGGCAAGAGTATAGGTGCTAGCGAAAGTAAGACTGTGTCGTACATCTAGATTATTAGGAAAAGTATTGGGCGTTGTACTCTCAAAGGTATATTGGTTGGTGTTGTAGGTGTAACTTAGCCAAGTGCTGTAATTACCGCCTTGTTTGTTGATAAGAAATTCCAATCCCTTAATGTCATAACTTCCAATTTCACCGTTGAATTGATTTTCATTTTGAAATCCTTGGGTGCGTGTACTTATACCTTCCACTTTTTTATAAAAGCCTTCCAGCCCAATATATAGCTTGTTTTTTTCGTAATTAAGGCCTAAAGATGCTTGCTTGCTCTGGGTAATGGGAAGTTCATCGTCGTCAGACAATATCCATCGTCTTTTTTCAATGCCCAAAAAGTTTTGTTCCAAATCTATGATCTGATTGGTAGATTGGCTTTTAAATTCACCTTGTAACTGTCCTCTTAAATTATTCGCCAGTCGTATATTGAGGTTTAGCCTTGGTTCAAACAGCAATTTGGAAAAAGTCCCCAAGTTTTCAATATAATTAAGGCGTAAACCAGCGCTCGCAATAAATTTATTTTCGAACGAGGTGTAGTCCAGTTGACTATAGGGCGCATGTATTCTTATCACACCAATTATGTCACTTTTAAAGGCAGGCTCACTTACATTGGTGAAATTTCGAATTCCCGTCTCTATAAATTGATATCCGTTCTGCCAATCTAATTTTTCAGTCAATGATGTGACCGTATTTAATTTGATGGCATTTTCAATGACCCGGTTGTTTTGGGCCAGTTGCTGTTGTGCGTTGGATGAAATTGCCAAGGCCTCTAAATTGTACCTTGAATAGTAAATGTTCAAGTGCGATGTAAAATTTGGGGTCCATTGACTCTGTAATTGCAGCCCTCCCGATAAATTGGTCTGGTCCAATAAGCTTGTTGTAGATTCATCGGTATCGTTGTTGGTTTCTTGCAATTCCAAATCATTGGTAATTCCGATAACATTCAATCGGACCTTATGGTCTTCATTTATGTCATAGAGCAGCTTGCCTGTGAAATCATAAAAAAAGAATTTATCGTCTCTTGCAAAATCATCTCCTGTGGCTTGGCCTTGTTGGTTATTTACTTCAGAATCTTGAAAAGCACGTTCTGAAAATTTATTAAATGTTGGCGTATTCAAAAAATCTGTCGTAGAACGCCTTGCAGAGAATTGAAAGGCCAGATTCTCTCTTAAGGGTATTTGACCATAGACATCGCCACTGATAAAGTTTACGCCAGTCCCACCTATGAAGAATCCGTCTATGTAATTTTTTGTTTCCATACTGATTACACTGCTCACCCCATCGCCATATTGGGCTGGTGTTCCATTTTTATAAATGGTGACCTTATCGGTCAAAAAGGGATTAAAGGCAGAAATAAGCCCAAAAAAGTGCCCCGATTGATACATTTTAATACCATTCCATAAAATTAGGTTTTGATCATTGGTACCACCCCTTACATTAATGTCTGAAACAGTCTCATCTATACTTTTGATACCCGGCAACGCTTGAACGCTTTGAAGAATATCTGGGTCTGTAAGTCCTGGTAGAATGCCAAATTCAGGAATGTTCAGGGTAATACTGGCGTCCTTTTGTCTTGTGATACCGGCAGTCAAGAAGTCATAGACGATCACCTCATCCAGCTTTTCATAATTCTGTGCCAATAAAATAGTTTTACATGAACCTTTACTAATCAATTCATCAACTTGTATATAACGTGTAACGTAGCCCAAGTAGCGTATTTTCAATGAGGCATTCCTGGGTATTTGGTTCAATTCAAAACTGCCGTCCAAATCGGTTATCAAAGCGATATTGCTCCCTAGAACCTCAATAGTGGCCCCAGAAACAGTGTTTTGCTCAAAATTGTCCAAAACCTTGCCACACACATCGACCATAGAATTCTTGGCCAGACTATAATAGCGATCACTTAGTTTTTTAATTTGTATTTGCGTTTGATTGGATATGGAGCTAAGTATATCATTGAGATCACCCAAACTGGGGGGGTCAATGAAAATATCCATCACGTCTTCATTTAAATAAGAGAATTTGATTTCAAAACGGTTTTCCAACTGTTTTAAATAGCCCGATAAGGTGACAGAAGGCTCTTCTTGCGCAAGGCTGGTTGATATTGGACATAAGAAGACCAAAATCAAAAAGATGATTGATAAATGACTACGGATTGTTCCCGGCATAGAATAGTACATTATCATTCTCTAATTTATAATTAATCTGAGAAGGAATACGTATACTTTCTAACGCTAAATTTAAGTCGGTGTTGCTAAAAGAACCTGTAAATCTTTGGTCTAAAGCAACATTTTTGGTTTTTACCACAATATCAAATTGACGCTCCAATTCGTCAAATACATAACTTAAAGGGATGTTTTCAAAGGTACTTTCGTTGTTCATCCAAGAAGGTTGACTCATAACGGTCTCATTACCTTCATAGACTATACCGTCAATTACCATAAATGAACTGCCAGCTGGTAATTTAATATCTTGATTGTTATAGGCAACACTTACCAAGCCTTCATAACAGGTAACTTCAAAAAAGCCTTCTCTGTTCTCAACATTGAACTGTGTTCCTAAAACCGAGACAACACCATCGGCAGTTGAAACTGTAAATTTTTTACCCTTGGCCACCTTAAAAAAGGCTTCGCCCTCAAGTTCCACATTCCGTTTTTGATTCCACTTTTTTTCACTGAATGATATTTTAGAATCGGCATTCAGCACTATTTCTGAATTATCCGGCAAGCTAACCTCGGTTCGTTCTGCCAACGAGGTTTTGTAGGTCTCATCCAAAGTATTTAAATAGATGTATGAGAGGGAAAGCATAAGTAAAATGAGCGCAGCAATCCGAATAAATTGTTTGAAAGGATTTAACGTAATCACCTTGGGCGTTTCAGTAGAAGTGGCGTTCTTAAACTTTTCGAATGCTTGGTCAACATTAAACTCTGGTGCCTCCATTTTACTGGAAGCCTCAAGAATTCTCATGTAAGTGGCATACTCATCAGACTTTTTAAAAGTCTTGAGCTCCTCACCGCTGAGTTCATTGTTGAGCCATTTGGCTAAATAGTTTTCTTGCATGATCTTATGCTTTACAATTCTATAACAACCTATTAATAGAATACCCTACCAGAAAAAGAAAAATAATTTATTTCTTGCTTGTTGTCTTAATCCCCGGTTCATATTCCATCTATTTTTTCACGTAAACTTTTTAGGGCCAAATGCATCCTCTTTTCAATTGCTTTTACACTTACTCCTTCCATATCTGCTATTTCAGCGTATTTTTTACCATCAATTCTATTCAACAAAAAAGTGGTGCGTTGATTTTCGGGCAATGCGTTCAAAGCATCATCCAATTTTTTTTGAAATTGTTTCTCTTCCAAAACAAATTCTGGCGATTCATGCGAAATGGTATTTGAATGCTTATCGGCGTATTTCAATCGCACCTTTTCAGCTTTCAACACATTTAAGTATAAATTATTGGCCACGGTATATAAATAGGATTTTGCCTTTTCAGGGGCCACCTTGGCACAATTCTCCCAAAGTTTTACAAAAGCCTCAGAAACAGCATCATGGGCTTTCTCTTCATTGCCGTACTTATAATATATGTAATTGAAAATCGTTTTTGAATTAGACTTGAAAACCGAGCTAAAGATTTGCTCCTCACAAACATTGTTCATCTATGGCTGTTTCTTGTGGGGCAAAGATATTTTAAAAAAAATTAAAAAAAGGGTAGGGTATTTTTAAGATCAGTTGTTTTAGTGTTGTACAAACAAAAAATTAATCCAAATCGTTATGAAAAAGTTTATTTCTAATTTAATGTATCTAGGCCTTGTAACCATGGCCTTGACGTTTACCTCTTGTCAAGAGGAGTTTGAAGAAATCAATGGAGGCGATGAGCAAGAGACCATTACGGCCAACTCAACGACTGCCCAATTAATTTCAAATACTTCATCAAATGATGGTTCATTTGATAATATAGTCGATGGGGCCAGTTGTTTGGCGATTGATTTCCCCTATACTGTTGAAGTTGCTGGCATTCAATTGACCATCGATTCAGTGGAAGACCTACAGTTGATCGAACGTATTTTTGATGAATTTGATGATGATTTGGATGAACTCGATATACTTTTCCCAATTACCATCACCTTAGGTGATTTTTCACAGGTAACCATCGAAAACAAAGAAGCGCTAAGAGAATTGGCCGCCGAATGTAAAGAGGGAGGAGACGATGATGACATTGAGTGTATTGATTTTGTATACCCAATTACCATTTTCACTTTTGATATTAATCAGCAACAAACCGGTAGGGTAATAGTCAACAGTGACCGTGAGCTACGTCGCTTTTTTGCCGGTCTTGAAGATAATGACCTTGTAAGTCTTGATTTTCCGATCACCCTTAAAAAGGCCGATGGTACCGAGATTCAGGTTTCAAACAACGCTGAACTGGCCATCGCATTGGAAAGAGCGAAAAACGAATGTGACGAAGATGATGATGATGACTATAACGATGATGATTTCACCTTGGAAAGACTTAATGAATATTTGGTAGAGTGCCCTTGGGAGGTGCGCGAAATCAAAAGGGATGCCATTAGCCTGGCCGATCAATATTTAGAGTACTTGATGACTTTTACACAAGACGGCATCGTTAAGGTAAAAGATAGAGCAGGTAATTCATTAACAGGTCAATGGACCACTACAATGACAGATAGGGGCGTTGTATTGAGCCTTTCTTTTGATGTGTTGGTCGATTTTAACCTAGAATGGTTAGTCTATGAAATTGATGAGTACAAAATCAAATTATATGGTGGTGAAGGCAATAAGATCATTCTAAGACAATTGTGTGAGGATGACAATGGTGGTGATGATCCAGATGGAACAGATGTTAATCCGGATACGCTTCGAGAAGTATTGAAAGAATGTGCCTGGGTTATCAAAAAAGTCGCAAACCAAGGTTTCGAAATTGACAGATTGCTAGGTTTTGAATTCAAGTTCATGGCCGAAGGTGTTGTGACCTTGAGCAATGGTATCACCGTTTCAGACGGAACATGGGAAATTGGATATAACAGCGAGCAAAAATTGGCATTGATGATTGAGTTCGGTGATGAGCCTTCCATCAACTTTGAATGGCCGTTGAGCGACCTGCGCAATGACCGATTGGAGTTTGAAATTCCAGAAATTGGGTATGAACTGAAGCTGCAACGTGTTTGCGATGAGAATACCAACGATGGTGATGTACCTGAAATACGCAACATCATGATGGGCGGTGAATGGAATGTTGCATCTTTTATAGAAGAAGATGTAGATTTCTCAACACAGTATGTTGGCTTTGATTTTAATTTTTCAATGTTCAATCAAGTTGAAGTATCGGTCAATGATGATCCCATTGATGCTGGTCTTTGGAGAATTTTAAGAAATGCAGACAATCAATTAATGTGCTACCTAAATTTTGGTGAAGAGGGACAAATATTCTCTGACCTAACTGAGGCCTGGTATATTTCTGCAGTATCAAATGAAAGAATAGAATTGGTATATGAAGATGAACAAGAGGTGAAAATCTTGGTCTTCGAGAAGAAACAATAATTTTTTTGCCCCATTTCTATTTAGAAAAGGACAGTTTGCCCCAAAGCTGTCCTTTTTGTTTTTTATACAAGTCACAAAATCGGCTAAGTTTCTGATAGAATCTATTGCACCTAATCGCCTGATTACGTTACTTATTATTAAATTTGTGCTTCCTCAAAAAACAACGCAATTACATGTTTGATAATTTAAGCGAAAAACTCGATAAAGCATTACACGTTCTCAAAGGACACGGGCAAATTACCGAGATAAATGTTGCTGAGACCTTAAAAGAAGTTAGACGGGCATTACTTGATGCCGATGTGAACTTTAAGATTGCCAAAGAATTTACCAACAAGGTTAAAGAAAAGGCGCTGGGGCAAAATGTATTGACCTCTCTGCAACCTGGGCAATTGATGGTGAAGTTGGTCAAAGATGAGTTGACCCAATTGATGGGTGGTGATGCCGAAGAACTTGATTTGACTGGGAGCCCAACCATTATTTTAATGTCTGGCCTTCAAGGATCGGGTAAAACCACATTTTCTGGCAAATTGGCCAACTATCTCAAATCAAAAAAGAACAAAAAGCCATTATTGGTAGCCTGTGATGTGTATAGACCCGCCGCAATAGATCAATTACATGTGGTCGGTGAACAAATCGGCGTTGAGGTCTATTCCGATCGTGAGAATAACGACCCCGTTTCATTGGCAAAGGCTGGTGTTAAACACGCCAACGAAAATGGTTTGAATGTGGTCATTATTGATACGGCAGGCCGCCTTGCCGTTGATGAGCAGATGATGAATGAAATTTCAAACATTCATAAAGCCCTCAATCCGCAAGAAACGCTCTTCGTTGTGGATGCCATGACAGGTCAAGACGCCGTGAATACGGCCAAGGTTTTTAATGATGTCTTGAATTTTGATGGGGTTATCTTGACCAAGTTGGACGGTGATACCCGTGGTGGTGCGGCCATTTCAATCAAATCAGTGGTCAATAAACCAATAAAATTTATCGGTACCGGTGAAAAGATGGAGGCCATCGATGTCTTTTACCCATCAAGAATGGCCGATCGTATATTGGGCATGGGTGATGTTGTTTCACTTGTAGAGCGGGCCCAAGAGCAATTTGATGAAGAACAAGCCAGAAAAATACAGAAGAAAATTGCTAAAAATCGCTTTGGTTTTGATGATTTCTTGAGTCAAATACAGCAGATCAAGAAAATGGGCAATATGAAAGATTTAATGGGGATGATTCCTGGGGCTGGAAAAGCCTTAAAGGGTCTTGACATTGATGATGACGCCTTTAAGCATATTGAAGCCATCATCCATTCCATGACGCCTGATGAACGCTCAAACCCTTCAAAAATAAATTCAAGCCGTAAAAAACGCATCGCCATGGGCAGTGGGCGGACCGTTCAAGATGTGAATCAATTGATGAAGCAATTTGAACAAATGAGCAAAATGATGAAAATGATGCAAGGTGGTGGCGGTAAAAAAATGATGCAAATGATGCAAAATATGCGCTAATGAATATACTTGACGGTAAGAAATTATCCAATCAAATAAAGGCTGAACTGGCAGAACAAGTAACCGCCATGAAGCAAAGGGGCGAAAAAGTACCTCACCTGGCAGCAGTTTTGGTAGGTAACGATGGGGCCAGTCTAACTTATGTGGGCAGCAAAGTGCGGTCATGCAAGCGTATTGGTTTTGAATCGACTTTAATACATCTTCCTGAAGAAACAACGGAAGAGGAGCTACTGGCCAAGGTTTATAG
>JABDND010000163.1 GCA_013001145.1 Croceitalea sp.
GATTACAATCGCTTTGTGAATCTGTTCAATAAAAACAGTGCTTCACAGAAGGAATTTGATGATATGACGGCCAACTTTGAAATGGCCAAAGCCAGATTGCAAGCAGCGGAACAGATGGAAAATGAAGTGCGTGCACAATTTGCCTATGCCAATTTAAGGGCGCCATTTAAGGGCGTGGTAACCCATATGTTTATTGATGAAGGTGCCATGGCAAATCCCGGCATGCCCTTGGTGGCCTTAGAAGCGCCGGGTTCGTTTGAAGTGGCGGCAAAAATATCAGAAACGATGATCGCCGATATTGCCGTGGGCACTAAAGCCCAAGTCACCGTTAAGGCGCTAGGTCTTGTACTTAATGGAACAATCACCGAGTTGAGCACTTCATCAAAGGATACGGGGGGGCAGTATTTGGCCACAATTGTGATTGAGAATCCACCTGCCGACCTCAAGTCGGGCATGTACGCCTCCATTGCTTTTCCAAATTCAAATATCAATGCCTCACCAACACTTACCATCGCAAATAAAGCCCTAGTGGAAAATGGGCAATTGAAAGGGGTTTATGCCTTGGGCCAGGACAATAGGGCCATTCTTCGCTGGTTGCGATTGGGGGAAAGTTATGGTGATCAAGTGGAGGTGCTTTCGGGCCTATCGGTTGATGAAACCTATATCGTTTCTGCAGAGGGCAAGTTGTATAATGGGGCCAAAATAGCCATTCAATAAATTAAAACTACAAATGAAAGAAGGTCTTGCAGGTAAAATTGCCAAAGGATTTATAGGATCAAAACTGACGGTGCTTTTAATGATCGTTTTTATGGTCATTGGGGTATGGAGCTCCTTTTTGATTCCACGTGAAGAAGAACCACAGATTGATGTGCCCATGGCCGATATTTTTGTGGGTTACCCAGGGGCCAACCCCACCGAAGTGGAATCAAGAATCACCAAGCCATTGGAAAAAATCATCTCCAACATTAAAGGCGTGGAGTATGTTTATTCCACATCCATGAATGAAGCGGGAATGGTCATTGTGCAGTTTTATGTGGGGGAAGATATTGAACGTTCCCTAGTAAGGCTTTACGATGAGATCAACAAGCATATGGATCGCATGCCCGAAGGGGTCACCATGCCCTTGGTTAAAACCAGGGCCATTGACGATGTGCCCATGATGGCACTTACCTTGTGGAGCGAATCGTATGATGACTATCAATTGGGCCAAATCTCAGATGAACTCATCAATGAAATTGAAAAGGTGCGTGATGTTTCCATCACCAAAAAGATAGGGGGGCGCCATCGACAGATGCGGGTGGTCGTTGACAAAGAGAAATTGGCAGAGGCAGGTCTTGATTTTTTAATGGTGGCCCAAATGATCAAGGCCAATAACAGCCAAATGGATGCCGGAAGTTTTTTTGCCAATGACACCGAATTTCATGTGCGCACCGGCGAATTTTTGAAAACCCAACAAGATCTTGAAAACCTCATCGTGGGCACCAAACAGGGCAAACCCATTTATTTGAAGCAGGTGGCCCAAGTAATCGATGGTCCCGAACTGCCTAAAAACTATGTTTCTTTTGGATATGGAGCTGCCAGCGAGGCCACAAAGGCATATCCATCGGACTACCCTGCAGTGACCATTTCCGTAGCCAAACGAAAAGGGGCCGATGCCATGAAAATTGCCGATGTGGTCATCAACAAAGTGGAACATTTAAAATCAACTTTATTACCCGCCGATGTGCATGTTGAGGTCACCCGAAACTACGGCGCTACCGCTTCTCAAAAAGTATCGGAATTGCTTATGCACCTGATCGGTGCCATTATTGCCGTCACCTTTGTTGTGATGTTGGCCATGGGTTGGCGTGGGGGGCTGGTCGTGTTTTTATCGGTTCCGATCACCTTTGCCCTGACCCTGCTCAGCTACTATATGCTTGATTACACACTAAATCGGATTACCCTTTTTGCCTTGGTTTTTGTGACCGGTATTGTGGTGGATGATTCCATCATCATTGCTGAGAATATGCACCGGCATTTTAAGATGAAACTATTGCCCTTTAAAGATGCAGCGCTCTATGCCATCAATGAAGTGGGTAATCCAACCATATTGGCCACTTTTACGGTAATCGCCTCGGTATTGCCCATGGCCTTCGTTTCTGGTTTGATGGGGCCGTATATGTCGCCCATGCCCATAGGGGCGTCCATCGCCATGTTGCTCTCCCTCTTTGTGGCATTGACCATTACCCCTTATTTGGGCTATCTCTTTCTAAGGGAGAAGGACAAAAAGCATAAAGAAAAAGAGGCGACCCAAATTCAAGATACCTTTATTTATAAAATGTATGAGCGCTTTGAGCGCCCATTGATAGATAACCCTAAAAAGCGCTACCTGTTCTTGGGGATTACCTTATTGCTTTTGATTCTTTCCGTGGGCATGTTCTTCACCAAATCGGTGGCTGTGAAAATGCTTCCTTTTGACAATAAAAATGAATTTCAGGTGGTGATCGATATGCCCGAAGGTTCCACCTTGGAGCGTACCGCTGTGGTCGCCAAAGAAATTGCCTCCTATTTGGCCACACGGCCAGAGGTGGTTCATTATCAAAGTTATGTGGGCACCTCTGCACCCATTACCTTCAACGGATTGGTAAGGCATTATGATTTAAGGGGAGGCAGCAATATGGCCGATATTCAGGTGAACTTGATCGATAAACACGACCGTAGCGCACAAAGTCATGATATAGCCAAATTGCTTAGACCGCGCATACAAGAAATTGCCACCAAGTATTCTGCGAATGTAAAAATTGTGGAAGTGCCACCAGGGCCACCGGTTCTTTCTACCATTGTGGCCGAAGTGTATGGTCCTGATTATGAAAAACAAATGGAAGTGGCCCAAGAGGTCAAAGGGATTCTTGAAAATACTTCTGATGTGGTGGATGTGGATTGGTTGGTTGAAGCCGATCAACAACAATTTGAATTTGTGGTCGATAAAGAAAAAGCCATGCTGTTTGGGGTGAATACCCAACAAATAGTGCATACCATGAACATGGCAATGAGCGAACGCCCAGTCACCCATGTATATCAAACGGCTGCTTTTGACCAAATTGGGGTCATTTTGACCACTGAAGAAAAAGACCTTTCCAGTATGGAAGACCTAAAGCAATTAAAGGTGGCATCGAAAATGGGGAGTATGGTTTCCATAGGTGATTTGGTCGAGGTCAAAAAGACCGTTAAAGAAAAAAATATCTATCGCAAAAACCAAAAAAGAGTGGTTTATGTGATGTCTGACATGGCTGGGGAATTGGAAAGTCCGGTCTATGCCATCTTGGGCATGACCGATAAATTGAATGCGATTGAATTGCCAACAGGCTATGCCATGGACGAGCTGTATATGGACCAACCCGATTTTGAAGATGATTTTACCGTTAAATGGGATGGGGAATGGCAAGTGACCTTAGAGGTGTTCCGTGATTTGGGCATCGCCTTTTTGGGGGTGATCATTATCATTTACATTCTTATCGTAGGGTGGTTCCAAAATTTTAAAGCCCCCTTGGTGATGATGGTCGCGATTCCGTTGTCATTAATTGGCATTGTCTTCGGCCATTGGCTGATGGATGCCTTTTTTACCGCTACCTCTTTTATCGGCATGATTGCCCTTGCCGGTATCATGGTGCGCAATTCGGTGCTGCTGATCGACTTTGTAAACTTGAGAATCAAAGAAGGCATTCCTTTGAAACAGGCAGTTATTGAGGCCGGAGCGGTGCGTACCACGCCCATTTTATTGACTGCTGGCACCGTGGTTATCGGGGCATTCGTAATCCTCTTTGACCCCATATTTCAAGGGTTGGCCATCTCCTTAATGGGTGGTACCATTGCCTCGACGGTCTTGACCCTTTTGGTGGTGCCCTTGGTATATTATTTAATTGAACGAAAAAATTATAAGTGATGAAAATGGTCATTGTAACGGCAGTGGAAGAATATAAAGATGATGTTTTTAAACTGCTGAAAACGGCAGGGATAGAGGCATTTAGCGGTTCCCAAGTGGACGGTTATAAAAACGTGCCACAGGTACTGTTCAATAGCAGCTGGTTCCCCAGTGAGCGGGGGGGAGCATCGTCCAGTTTGTTTTTTGCCTATACCGATGAAAAAAAAGTGGATGTGTTGTTTGAACTGCTCAAAAAGCACAACGCCCAATTGGAAAGTAACAATCCCATCAAGGCAGTTGAGTTGCCTGTGGAACGATTTGTATAATTAAAAAGATTCGTATGAAAAATAGAATAGTGAGGGCCATTGCCGGCAGTTTTATTCTGATCAGTTTGCTTTTGGCGCTATATGTAAACATAAATTGGCTCTGGTTTACTGCCTTTGTTGGGGCCAACCTGTTGCAGTCTTCCATGACCAAGTGGTGTCTTTTGGAAGACATTCTGAAGAAGTTCGGGGTAACAGATTAACAATATTTATGATCCTGAGGGCTTAATTTCATTCGTTTTTACGCAATTTTGCGTCAAAACCCATCAAATGGAATTTATTCTACAGCCTTGGCCATGGTATCTTTCTGGGCCCTTGATTGCCCTTACCATGGCCATCTTGATTTTACTTGGAAAAAGATTTGGTATGTCTTCCAACCTGCGAACGCTCTGTACCATGGCGGGGGGAAATAAGGCAGCCGAGTTTTTTCGTTTTGATTGGCGAGCGGAACGTTGGAACTTAATTGTCGCCATAGGTGTTGTAATCGGGGGTTTTATAGGCGCCAACTATCTTTCGCCCAATGACGAGGTAGCCATTGCTGAAACCACGGTGGATAAATTACAAGCTTTGGGCTTTGAAAGTGCCGGGGAGGCTTATATGCCCACGGAGTTTTTTGCCATGGAAGCGTTGCAGAGCCCCAAAGTATGGGCCATTTTACTCATTGGCGGGTTTTTGGTAGGTTTTGGTGCACGTTATGCCGGGGGTTGCACCTCGGGCCACGCCATTTCGGGCCTGAGCAATTTGCAATTACCTTCTTTGATTGCCGTCATCGGATTTTTTATAGGTGGCCTTACCATGATTCATTTTATTTTCCCATTGATTTTTTAAGCTATGAAAACAATCATCTATTTAGTGGTCGGTATATTTTTTGGCATAGTCATGTTCAAATCAGAGGCGGCCTCATGGTTTCGTATTTATGAGATGTTCCAGTTTGATGCCTTTCACATGTACGGCATTATTGGTTCGGCTTTGGCCTTGGGGGTCATTGCCACCCAGTGGATCAAGCGATCTGGGACCAAGTCATTTTTTGGCGAAAAAATCGTGATTTTGGATAAGGAAAAATCATTTGTCAGATATGCCCTTGGGGGTATCTTGTTTGGTTTGGGTTGGGCTTTGGCAGGAGCTTGTCCCGGACCTATGTATACCTTGTTGGGAGCAGGTTTTTGGCCCATATTGATCGTTATTTTTGGGGCTTTGCTGGGTACCCTCGTTTACGGGGTTTTTAAAAATAGATTGCCCCACTGACCATGTACTTCTTTTCGTTAAAAAAGTATATTTTTGACCTCTGTTTTTGGCCCCGTAGTTCAATGGATAGAATAGAAGTTTCCTAAACTTTAGATGCAAGTTCGATTCTTGCCGGGGCTACAAAGTAGGCGCGCAATCATACGGAGTATGCAAATGCGCAGCATTTGAATCGAAGTTCATGTTGAGCGTAGTCGAAATGATTCTTGCCGGGGCTACAAAGTAGGCGCGCAAACATACGCAGTATGCACATGCGCAGCATTTGGATCGAAGTTCATGTTGAGCCTACTCGAAATGATTCTTGCCGGGGCTACAAATTGGACTTCTGAGCAATCACCTTTTGCAGACTAGTTCTACTTAATGGCTAGTCAAAATAACTTGATACGTTGTTATGCATCTTGCCTATTTCCGGCATTTACAAAGGCCTATGGTACATATATTTTTGAAAATGCAAGCTCTATTATAAGGTTTTTAAATGTCTAATAAATTCCCAATCATCCATATTAAAATCAAGTAAGACCAATGAAGGTAATGGCTCTTTATTGGCTAACCCACAGATAGATGCAAAATATTTAGAAAAGAAAGTTTGTTACGATATATAAGTTCTCAAAGAGAAATTAGAAAATTATGTCCAATAAAGAACCTTGATAATTTAGTAAAGTCCTAAAAATGATTCATTTATTTGGATTTTCACCTTGTTTAATGTGTGCCATGAAAACTAAACATTTCTAAAAATTCTGATACGAATTTTAAAATTTTGTAGTTTTACAATTAGATGAAAAAGCTTATTCACAGGATATCATCATTGGTAATGGCACTTTTAGTGTTATGGTCCACTATGT
>JABDND010000184.1 GCA_013001145.1 Croceitalea sp.
AAAATCCAAAAAGTAATGCTTATCCATATTCCACTGGACGAGTGATTTAGAGTTGATCATTCTGGTCTTTTGGGCTATCTCGTGAAACCATGTATTGAACTCGACCAAACGGTCAAAATAGTCCCAGCTGGTTCTAAAGACCACCGCCTTAGTCTTTGACCAATCAAAATTTGGATCATCCCATGATTTGCGGGCAACGCGCATCCCGAGCTTAACCAGCGAATTGGTCAAGATCGCATCTTCCTTTAAAATATTGGATATGTATGGCGTTAGTTTTTTTGGTGCCACATACCTGTGGTCCGTAAGTAGCACGATATCAAATTCCTTGGCGGCCAACTAAAATCCTACGGCTTGGTCATCACCTCTTTTATCTGCGCCACCCTCCAATTTTCCATCGGGTAATATGCGAATGGCATCTACTTTTCCAATAATTGGTGTCCTTCCTTCCAACAAATGATAGCCTTTCGCTTGAAGGGCCTCCTTTAATTCCTCAGAAAAACCAACCTCTTCGAACATGATTACATCGGGCAGTGACTGATGGTGAAAACGGGGGGCATTGACCGCTTCTTGCATGCTCAAGTCAAATTCATAGACGTTCAAAATGGTTTGTGCAACAGCCGTAATGATAGTGGATCCCCCTGGGGTGCCCACTACCATATACAACTGCCCTTCCTTTTCTACTATGGTTGGGGTCATGCTGCTCAACATCCTTTTTTCTGGAGCTATGCTATTGGCTTCGGCACCAATAAGTCCGAACATATTGGGTATACCCGGTTTGGAGCTAAAATCGTCCATTTCGTTATTAAAGAAAATACCCAATTCCTCAGAATATAATTTAGAACCATAGCCTCCATTTAATGTGGTAGTTGCCGAGATGGCATTACCTTCGTTATCTACAATTGAGTAATGCGTGGTTTCCATGCTCTCAAGCACTTGAACGTTACCATAGGTCACCTCGGAGGAGCGCGTTGCCTTTTCAAAGGAAAAATCATTCATTCGCGCTTTAAGGTAATCATCGGAGAGCAACACATCCAAAGGAATATCGGTAAAATCGGGATCTCCCAGAAAGAAATTACGATCGGCGTAGGCCCTTCTGGCAGCTTCTGTAAACAATTGAATGGTTTTAACGGAATTATGACCAAAAGAAGACACTTTATATGGTTCCATCATTTTAAATATTTGATTGATGGTGACCCCGCCACTACTTGGCGGACTCATAGATATAATTTTAAGGTCGCGGTAATTGAAAATGATGGGCTGCCTCCACTTGGCCTTATATTTTTCAAGGTCTTCCTCAGAGATAAATCCCCCTTTGGCTTGTACAAAGGCGCTTATTTTTTCAGCCACTTCGCCCTTATAAAAACCATCACGGCCTTCATTCATGATTTTGGTGAGCGTTTGCGCCAATTCTGGATATTTGATGGTATCACCCGGTTTAAAGTTTTGAGCAAATTTGGTGCTGTCGCCATTGACTTCCACAAATCGCTCTTTATAGCTCTCTAGTCGCTCGGCTTGTTTTAGGGTCACCACAACCCCCTTTTGGGCAAGGGCAATGACCGGTTCTAAAATATCTTTTAGGGGCAATGACCCGTATTTTTCATGAACTTCAATAATACCTGCAACGGTACCGGGCACTCCAATGGCAGTAGCGCCAACGGTGCTCATATTGGGTATTACGTTGCCCAAAGAATCTAGATACATGTCTTTGTGGGCTGCCAAAGGTGCTTTTTCACGATAATCAAGTCCGCCAACATCACCATCCGCAGTTCGGTAGACCATAAAGCCACCACCGCCCAAATTACCGGCAAAAGGATAGGCAACGGCCAAGGCCATTTCGGTGGCCACCATGGCATCAAAAGCGTTTCCGCCTTTTTTTATAATATCTGACCCAATGGTCGAGGCTTCAACCCGGGCTGAAACCACCATAGCCTGATCGGTGACCAAACCGGTAGGGGCAGCACTTTGGTCTTTACAATTTAAAAATAGGGCAAGCGGCAAAAGCCATATCAATCTGCGCATAACAATTCAAATTTTTGACGGGAAAAGGTAATCAATTCTTCAAAAAAAGCGGTAAACTCAGTTTCAAATTCACTGTAATGTTCCTGTAAGTCGTTGACTGCCAAATTCATTTTTGATTTGTACCGCGTTCGGCGGTTCATACCGCCCAACACGCTGGTAATTCCATCCAAGTTACTATAATTAAAGAGCCAATTCTCTGCTACCATATATGGTAACATGCGTTGTGTTTTTAAGGGTAGAATCTCAAAATTGACTTCCAATAGCTCGTAAAATTGGACCACATATTCTTTTAAGGGAACAGAGCTGTAATGTTCCCAATTTTTGGCCAAAAAATGATCATAAAAAATATCGACCACAACGCGGCTATAGTGGCTGTAATTTTTATGCAGTCGCTTACTGCTTTGTTTGGCAATGGGATGGGCATCGGTAAAAGTATCTATTTCACGATGCAATAAAATGCCTTTTTGAACTTTAATAGGTAAATGCGTAAACCTGTTGCCCCTAATATGATCCGCAAAAAAATTTCCCATAGCTATTTCAGCATCGTCGAAGGAAAGATATATATGGGCTAAAAAATTCATGGACGGAATTTACAAATTAGCAACCTTGCTTACACTTCATCCCTATATATTTGCAAAAACTTTTTAAACAAATGACATTAATAAAATCCATTTCAGGCATACGAGGCACCATTGGCGGAGCCATCAATGATAACTTGACCCCAATAGACGCTGTTAAATTTGCAGCAGCTTATGGCACATGGCTAAAAGGATATTCGGGCAAGGACCGTTTAAAGGTGGTAATTGGTCGTGATGCAAGACTTTCAGGTGAGATGATACAAAATTT
The DNA here is from genome assembly GCA_013001145.1 of Croceitalea sp. Taxonomy (GTDB): domain Bacteria; phylum Bacteroidota; class Bacteroidia; order Flavobacteriales; family Flavobacteriaceae; genus Croceitalea. The sequence continues at coordinate 2,866 of JABDND010000184.1, forward strand.
AGTCGTTTCTACTTTGGTTGGGTTGGGCATTGACGTTATAGATTTAGGGTTGTCAACAACCCCTTCAGTTGAAATTGCAGTACCCTTGGAAAAAGCCGATGGAGGTATTATATTGACAGCAAGCCATAACCCTAAGCAGTGGAATGCCCTTAAATTATTGAACGAACGTGGCGAATTTTTAGATGCCAAGCAGGGGGCGGTTATTCTGGAATTGGCGGACCAAGAGGATTTTGATTTTGCCGAAGTGGAAGACTTGGGTAGTGTAACAAAAAACGACACCTATATTGATACCCATATCAAAGAGGTCCTAAACCTTTCATTGGTCAATGCCGAAACCATAAGCGCCGCAAAATTTAAAGTAGTGGTTGATGGGGTGAACTCTACGGGGGGTATCGCCATTCCCAAATTGCTAAAGACCTTGGGGGTTGAAGTGGTTGAGCTTTACTGTGATCCCACTGGCCATTTTCCACACAATCCAGAGCCTTTAAAAGAACATTTGGGTGACATTTGCGAATTGGTGGTTAAAGAAAAAGCCGATTTCGGAATTGTCGTCGATCCCGATGTGGATCGTTTGGCCTTTATTAGCAATGATGGTGAAATGTTTGGTGAGGAATATACTTTGGTAGCCTGTGCCGACTATGTGCTGGGGAAAACCAAGGGCAACACGGTTTCCAATTTATCATCATCAAGGGCGTTGCGAGACATTACGCAAAAACATGGGGGCACCTATGTGGCAGCTGCAGTGGGAGAGGTGAACGTGGTCACCAAAATGAAGGCCACAAATGCCATTATTGGTGGAGAAGGCAATGGCGGAATTATATATCCTGAAAGTCATTATGGTAGAGACTCATTGGTGGGGACAGCCTTATTCTTAATGTTGATGGCCGAAAAAGGTGGAACAGTGGCTGAACTACGGGCGAGTTACCCCAGTTACTTTATGAGCAAAAAGAAAATACAATTAACGCCCGAACTTGATGTGGATGCTCTTTTGGAAGCCATGTACAAAAAGTATAGCCATGAAGAGGTGAGTACCATTGATGGGGTGAAAATTGATTTTGCCGAAAATTGGGTGCATTTGCGAAAATCAAATACAGAACCTATTATCCGCATATATACCGAAGCAAAAAGCCAACAAGAAGCTGATGCTTTGGCCGATTGTATTATCGGCGAGATAAAGGAAGTCGCAGGCCTTTAATTGGAAGACGCCATTTCTTAGGCATCCGAACCCACATTATTCAAATACGCCTCGGGCACTTTATCTCGGTGTTTCCAGCGTTTGTGTGTCCAAAAATAATATTCAGGGGCTTGACGGATGGAGTCTTCCACTTCTTTCATGAATGTTGCAGTGATGTCATAGTTGGGTACTTTCCGTGGCTCTTTGGCCAGTATTTTAAAGGTAGCTTGGTAATAGCCCCGTTTTACTTGCGCAATCTTAATATAGACAGGTACTAAATTGAGGTCTTTGGCCAATTCTTCGCCCCCTATGTGCACGGGCACCATAATTCCCATGAATTTGGCCCAGTGTCTCGCTCTACTTGCCATGGGAGATTGGTCGCTGATAATGCCTACGGTAAAGAGTTGTCCACTCTTTTTTACTTCTTTCAGTATTTTACGGCTCTCGTTGGTGCGAATCAAGGTGGTGCCAAAATTACTTCTGATATCCCGCACCAATTTGTCAAAATATTTATTTTGTACTTTTTGGTAGATACCGTAACCCGCATATTGTACCTGTGCGTTAAGTGAAAGCACCCACTCCCAACTGGCATAATGGGGCAGCATGACAATGGTATTTTTACCTTGATCTTGCAGTTGGTGCAACACCTCAATATTTGTAAAATCAAAGCGTTTTTGCATTTCAGCAGTACTGATGCCCAAGGTTTTTATCATCTCCAAAAAAATATCGCACATATGGCGAAAGAATTTTTTCTGAATCCTTAATATTTCCTTTTCACTCTTTTCAGGAAACACCAATTTCAGATTTTCATACACCACTTTTTTGCGATAGCCCACTAGATGGTAAAGCAGAATGAAAACACCATCAGAAATGAAATAGAGTATCGAAAAAGGAAGTCGTGAAATCAGCCATAGAAAAGGATAGGCCAAAAGATATACCAGTAACTGCATAGAAAAACGTATGCGCAAATATAGCTATATTTGCCACCAAATTTCTACCTCATGTACAATTTGCATGTTGCTACAATTGCAATTATTGCGGCTAACGTTTTAGTATCATTAAAGGGCTTTGGGGATCAAGTATTTTTTGATCGCTATAAATTCAGTATCGGAGGAATTAAAGCCGGACAAAAAGAGCGTACGTTGACATCGGGTTTTTTACATGTTGACATATCGCATTTGTTTTTCAACATGTTCACACTTTTTTTCTTTGCCGATGTGGTCATTAGTTGGTTCGGCCCCACAACTTTTTTAATCATTTATTTCGTCAGTTTATTGGCCGGTAGCCTACTGGCCTTGTTTTTTCATAAAGATGAACCTTTTTACAGTGCCGTGGGCGCAAGTGGCGCCGTAACGGGTATTTTATATGCAGCCATCTTACTACAACCCGATATGCAACTGGGCATCATGTTTATTCCTATTCCACTGCCGGCCTATGTCTTGGGCATTGGTTATCTCTTGTATTCCATTTATGGCATGAAAAGTAGGTTGGGTAATATTGGCCATACCGCTCACTTTGGGGGTGCCATTGGGGGCTATGCCACTACCTTGCTTTTCAAACCCAGTCTTCTGGTCACAGATACGGTAATGGTCCTTCTACTGGCCCTGCCAATCATTATTCTCTTCATTTTGGAAAAAATGGGAAAAATTTAATTTCTTTGTAAATAAATGTAAGAAAATTCTTATTTATTAAGAATAATATAATTTTTTAGTGCATTTCATCGAATTTATTGACCCGTTCATACAAGAAGTCTCTTTAGGTTTCGTTTGCCTTTAACCAAACAACCAATTTATCTTCTATGTTAAAAAGAATTGCCCTAAATGGTCTTTTCGCGATTGTAATGCTGGTCTCATGTTCAGATAGTACAACCGTTTATGAGCAAATTGAACAAGATATAAGTTTGGAGACCAACTCTGCAGTTTTGGCCAATAGCCTAACATATGATGTGAGTGGTGTCATTGATATTTATGAAGAAATACCAGCGACCAATAAATTGGGGGTTTTTCCAGAAGAAGAAGCAGGCGACTATCCTTTGACCTTGGTCGCACAAGTAGAACCTCCTGTTTTTAGGGGAGCCGATAATTTGACCGCCTCACATCTAGACCTAGTTGGGGATTATGCTTATATATCATACAATACAGCCAATGAGATTTATGCCGGTGGCATGGATATTATCAATGTGGCCAACCCAGACACGCCAGTGCTTACCTCAAGGCTATATTATCGTAATGCAGATATTAGTTCCGTAAAATATGACCAAGGATATCTTTATGCCGTTGGAGGCGTGGATGCTGAGAAATCCGCCACGGCAAGTTCTAATGCCTTTGTGGTCAAAATTCCAGTAATTAACGGTGAGTTCAATCTTGATGGGGGCCTTACCTATGGATTTCAAGAAGGTTTTGTGGCGACCGATATTGAAGTAAATACAAATGGGGTATTTGTTACCAGTGGCAAAGATGGTTACATTACCCAATATGATAAGACCACCCTTACCATAATAAACGAAGCACCCTTTGCCGATTTACGCTCATTGGTTGCGACCAACGATCAAATTTTGGTTCTTGATGCAAGTCTGGGAGTTCGCAAATTGAACAACGACCTCATCGAAATAGGACAGATTCCTATTTCCTCAGATTTTAGATTGGCCGACAAACGAACGCTGGACTTTAATGGTGAAAATATTATCGTTGCCGAAGGTGCCAAGGGAGCAGGAGTCTATGACGCATCAACGGGTGCATTAAAGGAATATGTCCCCATTTTGATCAACCCAGCCTATGTAGCCGAAGAAGATATTGTTACGAATGCCACAGCTTACAATGACAAAGTGATGCTAATGGCCAACGGTGGGGCGGGATTATGTCTGTCAGAAGACAACAACGGCGTAAACATGGTTGGAATAATCGAGCTCTCCGGTTCCATTAATTATGTGGCTACAAAGGGCGATTATATTTTTGCGGCATCTGGCCGTGAAGGTCTTCAAATCATTAAAATGAACAGACCTTCTAGCGATTTGCAAACAAGATGTGCTGAATCTCCTGAATATGCTGGAAGCTCCAAATTATTGGTTCAAAAAGACGATGTGCTTTCCTATAGTGGTTCTAAAAGATTTAGATCTATAGATGTTAAAGGTTCGCTATTATTATGCGGTTCTTGGACAGTAATCAACGGCGTCGATGTTGATGATGACGCCACTTTTGAAATGCAGGGAACAATGGTCATAGGCAGGAACAATCGTAGAAGGGATATTAAAGTTGAAAAAAACGCCACCATGCGAATTGAAGGAAGCTTGACCATTTATGGTGATTTGGAACTTAATGATAACGCTACCTTAGAATTTTTAGGACCAGATGCAAGAATAAATGTTTATGGAGAGGTCAAAATAAAGGATACAGCCAATGTCATTGGTGAATTTGAAGATGTACAAAACAAATTTTAGTTCAAGCCCCCAAGTGAAAAAAGCCCCTTCATCTTATGAGAAGGGGCTTTTTTAATTTGAATTTTTATTAGTTGAGCAACTCTGCGACCTTTTGTTCCAAGGCGGCACCCCTAAGGTTTTTTGCCACAATAACACCATTTTCATCAATCAAGAAAGCAGCGGGAATGGCATTTACATTATAAAGTTTTGCCACAGGATCTTGAAAGTATTTTAAATTACTGATATGGTTCCAATCAAGCCCATCGGCTTCTATTGCGGCCAACCAATCTTCTTCTTTTCTATCCAAAGAAACGCCAACCACATTGAGACCTTTGTCTTTGTACTTTTGATAGACCGCCACAATGTTGGGGTTTTCAGCACGACATGGTTTGCACCAAGCGGCCCAAAAGTCGATTAGGGTCAATTTACCTTTCACATCGGCCAGTGCCAATTGTTGACCGTCTGGTGTAGGGCCTGAAAAATTAGGGGCAGGGGCACCAATAGCTGTTCCTTTGGCTTTCTGCAAATTTGTTTTAATTCGTTTGCCAGGCTGTGTGGCCTTAATTTCGGGCGTCAATGCATCATATAATGCCTGTAGCTCTTCAACCGGCAACACCTTGGTAGCAATGGCACGTTCAATGATCAGCGCCGAAATAAGGGCACTCGGGTTTTGAGTGGCAAAATCTACTTCAAAGTTTTTTGCTTTTTCCTGTAGGTCAAAATATTCGGCGCGCAATGATTCGATCATGGCAGTATCTCTAGCCGATTGTGCCTTTCTGAAATCAGCATTGAAAGACTTTGAAATGGATGCCATTTTACGTGATTCTTCGAGATAGTCCATGAACATTCTATTTTGTTCACTTCCTTTCAACTTGGCAAACCCCAAACTATCTTTTTGGGCACTAAATTCAATGGTGCCATTTTCTATGATGATGGGAGAGTTGCCACGGACACCATCAATAAAAAGATAATGGAGTTGGGGCGACGAAGTTTTGCCTTCAAAAACAAAAACGCCATTTTCAATGGTGGTTGTATCTATTTCGATGAGACCCCTGGAGAGACTATCTGTTGTCTTTAGATAGATTGGCGTGCCATTTTCAATATCGCCTGTCAATTCGCCTTGAACGACAAATCCGTCGGGAGTTGTATTACAGGCCGTTAAAACGATACCTATAGCCAACAAAATTGTAATACGCTTCATTCCTTTAATTTTCTGGCAAAGGTAATCATAATGCGAGGCAAAAAAAAAGTGCTTCGTGATGAAGCACTCAATATTGGATATTTCATTGTGTATTAAAACTGATAGCGCAGACCCAAAGCAAAATCAAACAAAAAATCATTGTCAAATTCATCAAAACCCAAAATGCCTATTTCTGGTCTTATATCAATGGATATCAGTAAGGGAATATCAAAATCATATTCTATTCCCAAATTACCGGCAGCGAAGACAAAAGGCCCGTCTTCACGATCGCGATTGGGCAAAGGTTCAAAGTCTGCACTGCCAACACCACCACCAACGCCGTAATACCAGTGAAAATTGCCATCTAATGGTCGTACCCATTGATATACACCGGCCAATTTAAAAGCATCAAATTCCCTACTATCTCGAAAGCCCAAATTGAATTCGGCCCTGTTGTATCGGCCGATAGATTTTTGATAGGATATTTCGGCCCCAAAACCATCACTATCACCAAGGCGAAGCCCTAAGGTGTGTTCTGAAATATTTTGGGCGCCGACAAAGGCTGTTGCAAAAAAACACAGTCCAATAAAAAATGTGGTAATCTTCATAAGTTTCTATTTAAGTTCAAAATTAAGAATAGCTTTGTAAAAGGATTTTGAAATTAACGTATTCTTTCAAAAATTGTTCCAATTTGACTGTAAGTTCACTCGAAAATTTAGCTGATCAATTAGAAGGCGAATTAAACCATGATTCGCTTACTAAGGCACTTTATGCCACAGATGCTTCTGTATATCGAAAGTTGCCCATGGCTGTGGCCTTCCCAAAAAACGCGGAAGATTTAAAAAAATTAATAGCTTTTGCGAGTGAGCACAGCACGACTTTGGTGCCAAGAACGGCGGGCACTTCTTTGGCCGGTCAATGTGTTGGTGAGGGTATAATTGTAGATACCTCTAGGTATTTTACAAAAATTGTACAGCTTGACGAAAAAAAGCAACAAATCGTCGTACAACCTGGGGTCATACGTGATGAACTCAATCGGTATTTAAAACCACATGGTTTATTTTTTGGCCCAAATACCTCCACTTCAAACCGCTGTATGATCGGCGGAATGGTAGGTAACAACTCTTCAGGAACAACCTCTATTCAATATGGCGTTACTCGAGATAAAGTTGTAGCCATAAAGGCGATTTTATCCGATGGTTCTGAGGCTGTTTTTGGTGATTTGGATGCTGATCAATTTCAAATCAAGGCAAAACAACGCAACTTGGAAGGACGTATTTATCATGCCCTTCATGAAGAGTTATCAAAGGCAAGTGTTCAGGCGGAAATCATCAATGAATTTCCCAAAAAAGAAATACATCGTCGCAATACGGGCTATGCTGTAGATGAGCTATTGAAAAGCGAAATATTCGGTCATGATGAGCGACCATTTAACCTATGTAAATTACTAAGTGGCAGTGAAGGCACCTTGGCTTTTTCCACGGAGATTACACTGCAATTAGATGCCTTGCCACCTGAACAGGCTGCCATGGTGGTTACGCACTATCACAACTTGGAAGACTGCCTGAGCGATGTTGTGCCGGTAATGGAACACGAGCTCCATTTATGTGAGATGATGGACAAGGTCATTTTGGACTGCACCAAAAACAATCGACAGCAAATGGCCAATCGGTTTTTTGTAAATGGCGATCCTGCGGCCCTATTGATGCTAGAAGTAAAAGCCCCTTCCAAAAGTGTACTGCAACAAAAGATTAATGGTTTATTGGCGACTATTAAAGCTTCAGGATTGAGTTATGCTAATCCTGTATTATATGGTGACGATATCAACAAGGCCATAGAGTTGCGTAAAGCTGGCCTTGGTCTGTTGGGCAATATGGTGGGTGATAAAAAAGCCGTGGCTTGTATTGAAGATACGGCGGTTGCATTGCCAGATTTAAAAGATTTTATTGGTGAATTCACCGCTATAATGGCCAAATATGGCCAAAACGCTGTGTATTATGCCCACGCAGGGGCCGGCGAACTGCATCTTCGGCCTATATTGAATTTGAAGAAATCTGAAGATGTCAGATTATTTAGGGCCATAACCACCGATGTCGCTAAATTAACCAAGAAATACAAGGGTAGTTTTAGTGGTGAACATGGTGACGGTATTGTAAGGGCAGAGTTCATTCCACTCATGTTGGGTCAAAAGAACTATGACCTTCTTAAACGCATCAAAACTTACTTTGACCCCAATAATATTTTTAATAAAGGTAAGATTGTCGATGCTTATCCTATGGATGAGTCTTTACGATATGACATTGATCGTGAAGAACCCAAAGTGGACACCCTTCTCGATTTTTCAGATAGTGAGGGCATACTCAAGGCGGCCGAAAAATGCAATGGCAGTGGTGATTGCCGTAAAACCCACCATATGACGGGCGGTATGTGCCCCAGTTATCATGTGACCTTAAAAGAGAAAGACACGACAAGGGGCAGGGCCAATGCATTACGCGAGTTTTTGACAAACTCCGAAAAGCCCAATCAATTTGACCATAAAGAACTCAAAGAGGTTTTTGACCTATGTTTAAGTTGCAAGGCGTGTGCCAGTGAATGCCCGAGCAATGTAGATGTGGCAACGCTAAAAGCTGAATTTCAATATCAGTATCAAGAGGTCCACGGGTATTCTATGCGTAGCAAGCTTTTTGCCTATAATACTAAAATCAATTCCTTGGCGAGTCCATTGGCGGGCTTGACCAACAGTGTTTACAATTCTCCCTTCGGAAGTATTCTAAAAAAACTATCAGGAGTTGCCCAAGAACGAAGCTTTCCCGAACTACATCGTTTTAATTTTGAAGGGTATCTAGCACAACTTGATAAAATTGAAAATCCCTCTAAAAGAATAGTCCTTTATTTAGATGAATTCACCAAATACCTGGATGTTGAGGTTGGGAAAGATGCCTTGTTTTTACTCAATAAATTAGGCTATGATATTATGCTATTTTATGCTGAGAGTGGCAGAACCTACATGTCTAAAGGATTTTTAAAACAGGCCAAAAACCTAGCACACAAAAACATGATTACACTGAGTTCCTTTGTCGAAAAGGGTTTTCCAATTATAGGGTTGGAACCTTCGGCTGTGCTATCATTTAGGGATGAGTATAAGCGTTTGATAGATGATAAGGTGCTGGCCAATGCAATTGCGGACAGTTGTTTTTTAATCGAAGAGTTTTTGTCCAGCGAGATACAAGCAGGGCATATTGTACCAGAGCAATTTACGAGGGAAGAAAGAACGATTAAAATTCATTCCCATTGTCACCAAAAAGCGCTGTCCAATCAGAAGGTGACCTTTGATGCCCTTACCATTCCCATCAATTATAAAGCAACCATCATTGCTTCGGGTTGTTGTGGCATGGCTGGTTCTTTTGGTTACGAAAAGGAACATTATGCCACCAGTATGCAGATAGGGGAGTTAAAATTATTTCCAGCCGTTAGAAAAGCTGCGGATCATGTAATAATTGCGGCCAACGGCACTAGTTGTAGGCATCAAATAAAGGACGGAACTGGAAAAACAGCACTTCACCCAGTCAGTATCTTGAAAGACGCGCTACTTGATTGATATGTCTTCTGGGTCCATTGAGGTCAGTTCACTAGTATCAGCTTCATGAACATGGGTAATCGATGCTATAAGACTGGATACATCCATTTCTTTTATGTCTTCATCCACAAAAAAAGGCAATAATTTATCATGGTTATAGTGATAAATACGCCATCTTTTGAACGCATATTCCAAGGCGGTTAAGTTTTCAATCCAATCGCCCGAGTTGAGATAGAGACATTGCCCATTTTTATTTTTATAGTACTCCTTTTTGGGTTGATGTATATGGCCACAGACCACATAGTCAAAGTTGTTGTTTATGGCCAAGTCGCCAGCGGTTTTTTCAAAATCGTTAATGTATTTTACGGCGCCCTTAACACTGTTCTTTATGCGTTTTGAAAGGGAGTATTTTTCCCGCCCCATTTTTTCAAGCCACCAATTAAAAAGGCTATTGAAGCGAATTAAGACATCATACCCATAACTTCCCATTTTGGCCAGCCATTTTGCGTTTTGAATGGAGATGTCAAAAACATCACCATGAAAAATCCAAGCCTTTTTACCGTCTAAGTTTAAGACCAGTTTATTGTCGATGCTAATATTGCCCATTGAAGTATCGGCAAATTTTCTCAGCATTTCATCATGGTTGCCGGTAATATAATAGACATCTGTGCCTTTGGTTGCCATGCTTATTATCTTTTTCAGCACTTTTAAGTGTGCAGGAGGAAAGTAACTTTTCTTAAATTGCCATATATCAATAATATCACCATTGAGCACAAGCTTTTTAGGTTCAATGCTGTTCAAATAGGCGATAAGTTCCTCGGCATGACAGCCCTGGGTTCCTAAGTGTACATCAGAAATGACGACAACATCTACGACTCGCTTTTTCAAGGGTTGAAAGTTTGGTACAAAGTAACTGAGTAAGAATAGACCATGCGAAAAGCTAAGGTCATGTTTGTTTGAGCTTTTGGTTAACAAATCATCAAGAAAAAATACCGAACGTTTCCAAAATATTAACTGGTCTTCAGGCTTTTGTAAGATATATTTAAAAATTACCTTTGAAAATCTCAAAGCAGCATCATGGCAGGAAACTCATTTGGTCATCTTTTTAGGTTAACAACTTTTGGCGAATCACATGGCAAAGCCATAGGCGGCGTTATTGATGGATGTCCCGCGGGCATTAATTTGGACCTTGAATCCATACAAAATGAACTTAATAGAAGAAAACCAGGTCAGTCGGCGATCGTAACGCAGCGCAAAGAACCAGATACGGTGGAGTTTTATTCGGGCATCTTTGATGGGAAGACAACGGGCACACCCATTGGTTTTGCCATTCATAATACCAATCAAAAATCAAAAGACTATTCACATATTAAAGATTCATACCGACCATCACATGCCGATTATGTATATGACAAAAAATATGGCTTTCGTGATTATCGTGGAGGTGGGCGCAGTTCAGCACGTGAAACAGCCAGCAGGGTAGTGGCCGGTGCTATCGCCAAACAACTATTGCAAGGCGTTCATATCAATGCCTTTGTTTCTCAAGTTGGGAAGATGAAATTGGAGAAACCCTATCAAGAACTCGATTTTGACCAGATAGAATCCAATGCGGTACGCTGCCCAGATCAGGCTACTGCATCCAAAATGGAAGACTATATCAAAGCCATCAAAAAAGAAGGCGACACCATAGGGGGTGTCATCACCTGTGTAGCCCAAAATGTACCCATCGGCTTGGGTGAGCCGGTCTTTGATAAATTACATGCCGAACTGGGCAAAGCAATGCTATCGATAAATGCTGTCAAAGGGTTTGAATATGGCAGTGGATTTAAAGGGGTACAAATGAAGGGGAGCGCCCATAATGACCAGTTCAACGAAGATGGCACCACCAAAACCAATTTAAGTGGCGGCGTACAAGGGGGCATTTCCAATGGAATGGATATCTATTTCAACGTAGCGTTTAAACCGGTCGCCACCGTACTGCAAGCTTATGAAACTATTGATAACAAAGGCAACAAAGTACAAACTCAGGGTAAAGGTCGCCACGACCCTTGTGTTGTGCCCAGGGCCGTGCCTATAGTCGAAGCTATGACGGCGTTGGTTTTGGCCGACTTTCAATTATTGGCACGCACCAATAAAAAATAAGGGCCCTTGTTGGTTTTGCCATCAAAATAGTATCTTACCGCTCAAATTCATATTATGCGCAAATTGGAGTTGCACTGGAAAATCCTGATTGGGATGGTTCTAGGGATTGTTTTCGGATTTTTAATGACACAAATTGATTGGGGCAAGGATTTTGTCGCAGATTGGATTCAACCTTTTGGAACCATATTTGTCAACCTATTGAAATTGATTGCAATTCCGTTGATCATTGCATCTTTGGTAAAGGGCATTTCTGATTTAAAGGATATTTCTAAATTTCGCAACATAGGGCTGCGCACCATTGGTATTTACATTTTGACGACAGTGGTGGCCATTACAATCGGGCTTGTTTTGGTCAATGTGTTGAAGCCGGGTGATGGCATTTCACAAGAAACTGTTGATAAATTGACCCAAACCTATGCCAGTGATGCAGGGGTGACGTCTAAAATTGAGGAAGCTTCACGACAAAAAGACAGTGGGCCGCTGCAGTTTTTGATTGATATGGTACCAGACAACGCCTTGGCCGCCATGAGTGATAATAGTTTAATGCTGCAGGTTATATTTTTCACCATTTTCTTGGGTATTTCGATGTTATTGATAGGAGAGAAGAAGGCAAAACCCTTAAAAAAGTTTTTTGATTCCTTGAATGATGTCGTTCTAAAAATGGTTGATTTAATCATGCTCAGCGCTCCCTACGCCGTTTTTGCCCTATTGGCCGGTGTGGTGGTTTCTTCAAGCGATCCTGATTTATTGTTGGCCTTGTTAAAATATTCGGGCGTTGTTGTTGGCGGCTTATTATTAATGATCGTTTTCTACACTTTGGTGGTCGCTTTAGTCACAAAGAAAAATCCTTTTTGGTTTTTAAAAGAAATAAGTCCAGCGCAACTACTGGCATTTTCAACCAGTTCCAGTGCAGCCACCTTACCCGTTACCATGGAAAGGGTTGAGGAACATATTGGAGTTGATAAAGAAGTTTCCAGTTTTGTGCTCCCCGTAGGTGCGACCATAAATATGGATGGCACCAGTTTATATCAAGGGGTGGCCGCGGTGTTCATTTCACAGGCTCTAGGCTTTGATTTGACCTTGGGCGATCAGCTGACCATTGTTTTAACGGCCCTTTTGGCATCCATAGGCTCAGCGGCAGTGCCTGGTGCAGGAATGGTGATGTTGGTTATTGTCTTGGAGGCCATTGGATTTCCATCCGATAAATTGGCCATTGGCCTAGCGCTTATTTTTGCCGTCGATAGACCCTTGGATATGTGCCGTACGGTTGTTAATATAACTGGTGATGCCACCGTATCCATGGTGGTCGCAAAATCGGTGGGCAAATTGGGTAAACCCAATGTTAAAGAATGGGACGATCATTATGATGAGGTCAAATAACGATAAACATTGACCTGGCATTCAGCGAAAACTGAAGCCATCAACCCAAAAATTTAGCCTTTAGCTCTGGTGTGGGAATCATGCAAGCATCTTTTTTACCAAACCATCGATAGCGATTTTTTGCAACCACATCATAAATGGCATCGCTAATTGAAGTTGGTATCCACTCAAAGATGACCAATAGTCTCCATAGTCCACCAAAACTCTTGCCAATTTTAAGGGCAGCTGCTGACTTGATATCATAGGATACCTCCGGTTCTATCAATATAATGGAGTCAATTTTAGAAGTGTCAATTTGTCTTTTGGAAGTAAGTTCTTGGCCCAAATCACTTTGAAGTGCTGCAAAGCGGTATTGGTCTTTCTTATCATGTTTAATGATAAACCGTATAGCACCATTGCAAAGGTTGCAGACCCCATCAAACAAAACAATTTTTTTTCCTTTTTCCACAATGCAAAGATAGCACTCAAACGAATGTCACCCAATTTTATAAAGCTAAATGGAGAGTTTCTTGATTCGTGTAGTTTTCATCACTTTTTTTTGGCCTCAACAAGTTCCAATTGCTCAACGCCAACATTGGTTGTGAACATGCCGTAGTTGACCACGGCCTTATTCTTTTCCAATTTGTCAATACTACCAACGGCCTTGCCATCAAACATGCGCACGCGGTCGCCTATCTTAAAGATTGGTTTTGGTTTTGCCTTTTCAGCTTTTACGGCCTTCTTTTTCTTTATTATTTTCTCCTTTCTTACAGTCTCAATTTTCTTCTCCAACTCTTGGGCGAGTTGCTTCTTTTTTGCTTTTGTTGCTTTTGCCTGTTTGGCGGAAAGCTTTTTGCGTTTGCTATTCTCTGTTTCGACGATGCGAAGCAATTCGGCAACCAAAGGACGTTTTTTATTGTCCAAAAAATATTTCTCGGCAACATCGTTCAATTTATTGCCCAAATAGATCATGCGCTGGTTATGGTCATATAGCTCTTGATAGTTTTCAAGCTTTGATTTGACCTTGGCATTTAATATTTCCAAGCGCTGTGCTTCTTCCCTGGCTTTGACTTCTTCATCTTGCAGTCTGGAACCTGTTTTTTCCATCTTGCTCCGCTCTTTTTGCAATTTCGATATGGTGGCATCAAAGCGTACCTTGCCGCGATCAATTTTCTTCTTTGCCTTATTGATCAAACTATAAGGAATCCCATTTTTTTGGGCCACTTCAAAAGTAAATGAGCTTCCGGCCTCTCCCAAAATCAATTTAAAGGTGGGTTCTAAGGTTCTATTGTCAAATTGCATATTTGCATTGGTCATGTGGGGCAATTCATTGGCCAACAACTTCAAATTTGCATAATGCGTGGTAATCACTCCCAAAGCCCCTCGCTCATAAAACACTTCTAAAAAGGCTTCTGCAAGGGCGCCGCCCAGCTCGGGGTCAGAACCGGTGCCAAATTCGTCAATTAAAAATAGTGTCCGATCATTACACTTCTTTAAAAACTGGTTCATGTTTTTTAAACGATAGCTGTATGTGCTCAAATGATTCTCTATGGATTGATTGTCACCTATGTCGGTCAATACTTTTTCAAAGAAGCAAACGGAACTGCGTTCATGAACTGGGATAAGCATGCCGCTTTGTAGCATGAGCTGCAAAAGACCAATCGTTTTTAACGTGATACTCTTACCACCCGCATTGGGCCCAGAAATAACAATGACCCTATTCTCTGGGTGGAGTTCAATGGTCTGTGGCCAAGTTTTTTCTTTTTTCTGTTTATTGTTAAGATATAAGAGGGGGTGAAGAGCATCTCTTAAATATAGCCGCTGTTCTTTATTGATTTCGGGTAAAATTCCACCCATTTCAGATGCATACTTGGCTTTGGCGGCCGTAAGATCTATTTGAGTTAAAAAGGTCTGGTTTTGTGCCAAATCAGTGGCAAAAGGCCTTATACTATTTGTAAGTTCCCGTAGTATTTTTTGAATTTCTTCTTTTTCTTCAAACTCCAGATTACTGAGTTCTTGGCTGTACTGCAAGGTCGCTTCGGGAACTACATAAACAATGCTTCCAGTTTTGGAAGCCCCCATCACGGTCCCCTTGACCTTTTTACGATGCATGGCCTTTACCGCCAGTACCCTGCGATTTTCTACCACCGATTCCCGAATCTCATCTAAAAACTCTGATGACTGGTATCGTGCCAAGGCAGCTCCAAAACTTTGATTGATTTTAGACCTGACATGATTGATTTGATGGCGGATGTTCTTGAGGTCTACTGATGCCGAATCCATTATTTCACCAAATTTGTCTATAACGGCATCAATGTCTTCAGCGATATGGGGAATTTCTTTAACCCCTTCAGATAATTCAAAAAGCAAAGGGTAATATTCCTTGAATTTTTTAAAGAATTTTTTATGAATACCGATGGTCTTACAGAGGGAGGCAATTCGTCTGAACCCAGAAATTTCAAGGGTGGTATTTTCGATTATCAACAGTTTCAATTCCCCATTGATACTGTCAAAACCATGATTGGGAATACGATTTTCATTAGAGAAGGAGGCAAGGTATTCAGAGCTTTCGCCCAATACCCTCAAAACTTCCTTTCTATCAATTATAGGTTCAATGCCCAAAGCAGCAGCCTTACCCAATTCGGAATTGCAACGTGCGCTGATATGTTGCAATACAATCGGAAATTCTAAATCTTCAAGGGTTTTACGAGAAATCTGCTGCATAGCATTTAAATAGCGCCACAAAGATAGCCAATCACGATAGCTTCAGCCAAAATAGCAGTGGGTAATCGGCTAAGAAGCCCCTTTGTTAGTGTGTATAATGCAAGTGCAATAATTCTTCCATGGCTTCCACAACTTGTCTCGCATTTGATTTGGTGAAACATAAGGGCGGTTTGGTCTTTAAAACATTATCATCAGGGCCATCGGTACTGATCAAAATATGGCGGTCCCGTAATCCATTTTTGATAAAGTGGGCAAGTTTCTTATTGGTTTTGGTTGTTCCATCATGAACCATTTCAATACCAAGAAAGAGGCCTTCGCCTCTTACATCGCCAATGCAACTGTACTTTTTTTGTAACGTTTGCAGCAGTTTCTTGTAATAACTACCTACCTCTTTTGCATTTTCTTGTAGATTTTCTTCCTCAATGACATCTAATACGGCAAGCCCAATGGCGCATGATACCGGGTTGCCTCCAAAGGAACTAAAAAATTCCACTCCCTTTTCGAATGATGCTGCAATTTCATCAGTTGTAACCACCGCGCCTATGGGGTGCCCATTGCCCATGGGTTTGCCCAAAACGACCATATCTGGAACAACTCCATGCATTTCAAAGCCCCAAAAATATTTGCCCAATCTGCCAAAGCCCGTTTGTACCTCATCACTGATGCAAACACCACCCTGTTTCCTAATAGCTGGGTACAAATTTTTTAAATAATCTTTGGCCAATGGAACCTGGCCGCCACAGCCAACAATAGGCTCGGCTATAAAAGCGGCTATTTTGTTTTCCTGAGCTTTTAATTCGTTGATGGCTATAGTGGCCTGCTGGGCACCATCAAGATCGCTACGGTATGCATTGGGCAATCCGGTCTTTAAAATATAGTCTGGTTGTCCTGGTCCTTTGGGATTGTTGAACTTATAATCACTAATGTCGATTGACGTTTTTGTATTGCCATGATAACCATGTTCCATGACCATGACGTGCTTTTTTTTCGTATGCATCTGGGCCATGCGTATGGCCAGATCGCTGGCGGCACTACCAGAATTTACAAAAAACACCTTATTTAATGGGGTTGGGAATTTGGCCGTCAACCGTGATGCATATTCTGGGAGTAAATCGTATAGATAGCGGGTATTGGTGTTTAGTTTTTGCATTTGCAATTGCCCAGCCGCTACCACCTTGGGGTGGGAGTGTCCCACATGTGGTATGTTATTGTACGCATCTAAAAAAGAATGGCCTTCATGGTCATACATATATTGAAATGCAGCGCATTCCATGGCAATGGGATTTTTATAGCTAATAGAAAGAAGCGGACTTATATGCTTATGCCTTTTTTTGATTTTTTCT
>JABDND010000189.1 GCA_013001145.1 Croceitalea sp.
TTGGGAGGTCATGGAGCCGCCATTTTGGGTGGCACGGAGCTTAAAGATTATTTAGTCAATTTTGCGAGGAGTTTTATTTATTCCACGGCTTTACCGCCACATTCTATTGCAACTACCATGGCCTCGTATTATTACTTAGATTCAAAAGCCGGGAATAACGCCATTACGTCATTGCAACAAAACATTGCCCATTTTATATCGGTCTTAAAGGAAAAAGGATTGAACGATTATTTTATGCCCAGTACCTCTCCAATTCAATTAATGATAAAACCGGGCAATGAAAAGGTTAAAAAAGTAGCTCGATTTTTAAATAAAGAAGGTTTTGATGTAAGGGCTATCTTATCGCCTACCGTACCAAAAGGAAACGAAAGAATTCGTTTTAGTATTCATTCATTCAATACTTTTGAACAAATAGATAATTTGCTTCAATTGGTAAAAGAAATAAACAATGGGTAAAGACTTGATAACCTTGGGTAGCTTCGAATTTTTGGCCGATGTTCAAATCATAAAGGGCAAATTGGAGTCGGAAGGTATTACAGTTTATTTAAAAGATGACAATACGGTAGGAGTAGAACCCTTTGCTAGTAATGCTATTGGAGGGATAAAGCTGCAAGTACACATTTCTGATGAAGAACAGGCCAGGACCATTTACGATGAGATAAGAAATTATGCCACGGATGATGATGGTCATTTGATAAACTGCCCCAATTGTGGCGCTAAAAAATTAGAAGTCCACTATCTGCGAAACACTTTGTTTTATAAGCTATTTCCATTTTTTGAACCAAAGAAATATCGCTGTGACAATTGTCAATTTATTACCAAGGCGTCCGTATGAAACTATTTGTTACCGGTATATCGACTGATGTAGGTAAGACCATAGCCTCAGCCATACTTGTAGAGGCTTTGGAAGCAGACTACTGGAAACCCATACAAGCTGGTGATTTGGATAATTCGGATAGTCATAAAATTGAGCGATTGGTCTCCAACACCAAAACCATAGTGCATAAAAATAGTTACGCACTTAAAACGCCAATGAGTCCTCATGCCGCGGCTGATATTGACAATATTCATATCAAATTATCAAATATAATAGAGCCAAAAACGGAAAACCATTTAATAATAGAAGGAGCAGGAGGTTTAATGGTACCCTTGAATGATCATGACACCATTTTAGATTTGATTAAACCGACCTACAAAGTCATTGTGGTATCCCGCCATTATCTAGGGAGTATCAATCATTCCCTATTGACCATCAATGCGTTAAAAGCAAAGGGATTTAAAGTGGGCATTATTTTTAGCGGTGATGAACATCCTACAACAGAAAATATTATTCTGAGTAAAACGGCCATACCCTTTCTGGGAAGAATTGAAGAGGAATCTAATTTTGACAAGACCATCATTAAAAAATATGCCGATATATTTAAGCCTGCCCTACTTCAATTGTAAGCGTTCATAGATGATAGCATTGTCGATGGTGTCCAATGGTTTATAATGCCTAATCAGCTGTAGGTTGGTGTATAGATTGGCGGCATATTTAGCTTTGTCAAAAATGCGCCGATTTTTTCTGGTAATCACATATGATGGTTTTATATCTTCAAATAAAAAAGTAAGCTCTTCGGCCGAATTCGTCCTTTTATGATTCATATAAGGGTATAATTCATCCCTTAAAATACTACTTGGGTGTGTTGCCGCTTTGGTCAAGGGCTTTTCATCCAATAGCCAATAGCCAATATGATATTCTAAAAAAAGAATATTGTCGGTTGGTAAATTATTAGCTTTGAAATAATTGGGCAGATCGATTCCTTCACCATTAAAAAAATTGTTTTTACTTAGTTTGTTTTGAATCACATTATAAGTTTCCAAATAACTTTCAAGGGGAAATAATAAGAGCAATATAATGACCGGGTATTTGATTTTAATCTTTTTAAGTTTCAAATTTGATAACATAATGCCCATTAAAATGACCAGGGGTGGATACAATTGAATCAAATAATGGCCATTGGCTTTTCCAGTTTGTAAATAAGAAAAAAGCACCCCAACAATGGTAACGAACAACAATTGTATTTGCGCGCTATCATAATCAAGCCATTTCTTTTTGAAAGCCCATAACAAAAAGCCCATAACAAAAAAGACAATCGGTATTACCTTTATTACAGAACCTTCGTCTGCAGTTGAATAAGCCATCGCCGCTTCAAAAACCGATTGCCACCAAAGTTGCAGTTCACCTTGAAGATAATAAGGAATGGCGGTGGCAAAAATCACAAGAACCAAGGCCATACCAATAATAAAAAGCTTGATTATCATCTTTTGCGCGTTCTTTTCTTTGAGGCTTTTTAAAAAAAGATAGAAAAACAGAAACAAGACCGCATAGGCGATATTCAATTTGGTCATAATGGCCAGTCCAAAAAGAACACCGGAAATGAAAAAATAGCGTTTATCCTTATTAAAAAGCAAAAGATACAGGGCAATGGTAAAAAAGGCTACACAAATATGCTCAGACATCACACCTTGCAAACTTCCAAAAAGACTTTGCAGATAAACCAAAGCAACTGCGCTCAAAAATCCTACTTTTTTATTGTACAAACGCATGCCAATTTTATAGGAAAAAAAGGCTGTAATGGCTACCAAAATGACTCCCATAAGCCTAATGGCGATAAAGCTTTTCCCAAATAAATAGATAATGATGGCAAACATCAAAAATGTAATTGGAGGCTTTAAGTCCCAGAGTTGGGTATACGGCAAGTGACCATCTACCCATGATTGAGCAACGAGAATAAAGGTGCTCTCGTCTCGGTCAATATAATCCCTAAAAAAGAATGGAAAACGAACCAAGAAGGACAAGATCAAAAGAGCGGTAAATATGCCCCATCCATGTAAAGTCCCATAAAATCTAGTTGCGCCCTGCAACATTTTATTAAGAAAAAGCAGGACCATGTTTTTTGGTATTATTCCCCATCTTTGCAAGATAGATAAATTGAATGGCCCGACAGATTTGACCCACTCAAAAAAAATAGCGGAAAGGGATAAAAAGTACTTATGGCATCCGTTGACACAGCATAAGTTACATCCTAATACTTTGGCAATAGCCAGGGCCAAAGGTGTTTTTTTATACGATGAAGCGGGCAATGCCTATATTGACGGTATTTCTTCTTGGTATACCGCTGTATATGGACATTGTAACCAATTTATTCTAGATGAAGTTAAAAAACAGATGGGTACTTTGGATCAAGTTGTCTTTAGTGGATTCACGCACGAACCTGCGGTAAAACTTGCTGAAGCTTTAATACCCCTCTTGCCCTATAATCAAGAAAAACTCTTCTTTTCAGATAACGGCTCTACAGCCACCGAAGTTGGAATTAAGATGGCATTGCAATATCATTTTAATAAAGGTGCGAAGCGCAATGTTATTTTAGCTTTGGAAGAAGGATTTCACGGAGATACATTTGGCGCTATGTCTGTATCGGGCTTGTCCGTTTATAATGGGCCTTTTGAAGAGCATCTAATTGCCGTTGAACGAATATCTATTCCCTCTAACGAAGAATTGGATGAGCCACTTCAAAAACTTGAAAAAAGGCTTCAAAAAGGTGATGTTGCCGCCTTTATTTATGAACCATTGGTTCAGGGCGCAGCAGCAATGAAAATGCACGATCCAAAAGGGCTATGTCAAGTGTTGCGCTTGATGAAAAAGTATGAAGTATTAATGGTCGCTGATGAGGTCATGACCGGATTTGGAAAAACAGGAACCCATTTTGCTTCAGATCAAATCACCATAAAACCTGATATTATCTGTCTGTCCAAGGCCTTAACAGCGGGTTTGGTGCCAATGGCGATTACCAGTTGTACAAAGTATGTCTATGACGCATTCTATTCTGATGAAATGAGCAAAGGACTTTTTCATGGGCATACCTATACCGCAAACCCTTTGGCATGTGCGGCAGCCTTGTCAGGTATAACTTTGTTGCAATCTGAAGCGATACAAGAACAATTGAAGCAAATTAACCAATGGCACCGTGATTTTGCAATGGAAATGAAAGAGCACCCAAGAGTGCAAGCTACAAGAGTATTAGGAGTCATCTTTGCATTGGACCTGAATCTTGAGATGGAGCGCTATGGCAATCTACGTGATAAATTATATAAGCATTTTATGGATAATGGTGTTTTTCTGCGACCTTTAGGCAATACCATTTATATTTTGGCTCCTTATATCATAACCAAAGCACAAATGATGAGAATTTACGATGCCATTCGTTCATCACTTGAAATGGTTTAAAACGATGAATTTGAGAGAACCCATAGCCATTACCGCGCTATCATCAATTTCTTCTTTGGGGAATACAACCAAGGTGGTTTGGAATGCCTATTTAAATAATGATCATTATCTGCATAAAATAAAGACTCGTAAAGAAACCCTCTGGGCGGGTGTGATTTCTGAGGATATTAAGAACCGATTGGAAGCCTTAAGAACTAGTGATGCCAAGTATCAAAAATTGGACAATACTGTGATTTATTCCATTGCAACAGCTCGGGAAGCAATAGCCCAGGCTGGATGGGAAAACGGCGACATATTTGGCATAAACATTGGGTCATCAAGGGGCGCCACCACTCTTTTTGAAAAATATCATCAAGAGTTTTTAGAGCAAGATGAATCATCAACCTTGGCTTCACCAACCACGACTTTGGGCAATATTTCTTCATGGGTTTCCCATGATTTGGGTTCAAAAGGACCACAAATTTCCCATTCCATTACCTGCTCCACAGCGCTTCACTCGATATTGAACGGTGTGGCTTGGCTACAAAGTGGCATGTCAAATAAATTTTTGGTTGGGGGTAGTGAGGCAGCAGTAACCCCGTTCACGTTTGCACAAATGCAAGCCTTGAAGGTGTATTCAAAATTGGATGGAGAGTATCCGAGTAGGGCCTTGGACTTTAAAAAGAGGCAAAATACCATGGTATTGGGTGAAGGAGCTGCCATGGTTTGTTTGGAAACTGACAAACCCAATAATACATTGGCCACTATAATTGGTGTGGGCTATGCCACAGAGCTATTGCAACACAACGTATCCATATCTGCCGATGCCAGATGTTTCCAACATTCGATGAAAATGGCCTTGGGCCAATATTCTTCGAAAACAGTAAATGCTATAGTAATGCACGCACCAGGAACCGTAAAGGGAGATAAAGCGGAGTATAGTGCCATTGAAAAAGTATTTGGCGACAGGCTTCCTTTTTTGACCACCAATAAATGGAAAATGGGCCACACTTTTGGGGCATCTGGTATGTTGAGTTTAGAATTGGCGGTATTAATGCTGCAATATCAAGTGGGTATTTCAACACCCTTTTACTTGAATGAATCCATACCTACTCAATTTGATAGAATCATGGTCAATGCAGTAGGCTTTGGCGGTAATGCCGTGAGTATACTATTAGAACGCCCATGATATAATAACATTATCGGCAAAGGCCAAACGAAATTTGATTGCCAGTGACAATGAATTCAGTTATTTTTGAAATATGACGCACACAAGACACGATTGGACCCAAAGGGAGATATTGGAAATCTACAACAAGCCATTAATGGAACTTTTGTATGAAGCGGCAACGGTTCACAGAATTTTTCATGATCCAAATACGGTTCAAGTCTCGACCTTGCTTTCTATTAAAACAGGTGGGTGCCCAGAAGATTGTGGTTACTGCCCACAGGCAGCCCGTTACCATACCGATATTGAAGGTAACGATTTGATGTCGGTCTCTCAGGTCAAGGCCCAAGCCATGCGTGCCAAGGCATCGGGTAGTTCTAGGGTTTGTATGGGGGCAGCATGGCGCAACGTAAAGGACGGTCCAGAATTTGATCAAGTGCTGGAGATGGTGCGTACCATCAATAAATTGGATATGGAAGTCTGTTGCACCCTAGGTATGGTTACAGAAAACCAAGCCAAAAGACTTGCCGAAGCCGGTTTGTATGCGTACAATCATAATTTGGACACCTCTGAAGAGTACTATAAAGAAGTGATTTCCACTAGAGGATATGAAGATCGCCTTCAGACTATAGAAAACGTGCGAAAGACCAATGTGACTGTCTGCAGTGGAGGAATCATTGGTATGGGCGAATCTGCTAAAGATAGAGCAGGCATGTTAGTCGCGCTATCAACCTTGGATCCACAGCCAGAATCTGTACCCATTAATGCCCTTGTCGCCGTAGAAGGAACTCCACTTGAAGAAGAAAAACCGGTTGAAATCTGGGAAATGATACGCATGGTGGCCACTACCAGAATTGTTATGCCCAAAACACAAGTTCGGTTATCTGCGGGAAGGACCAATATGAGTAGAGAAGGCCAGGCCTTGTGCTTCTTCGCTGGGGCGAATTCCATATTCGCTGGTGATAAATTATTGACAACGCCAAATCCAGATGTCAATGAAGATATGGCGATGTTCAAATCTTTGGGACTAAATCCGCAAAAGGCATTTGTTAAGGCACCACAGCCAGAGACCGTTGAGGCAACAGCTTCAAAATACCATGCGTTGGGAGAAAAACCCAAATGGACAAGGCCCGAACATAAGATCGAACGTAACGAAACGGCCAAACAAGTTGCCAAGGCCGAATTAAAAAAATAGCTATTTACCGTTCGGCTTGCTTTTCTTATCTTAGTATTTGCTAAATTTTTAAAATTTGGGACTTCAACTTGAACAGATTCCGAGGGTAAAAACCATTACCAAGGCGGTATTTATCCAAGAGTATTTTAAACCACAAAAACCTGTGGTCATAGAACGCTTTATTGAAGATTGGCCTGCCTTTACCAAATGGAACCTCGACTACTTTAAAAATATCGCTGGCGATAAATTGGTGCCTCTGTACGATGATAGGCCCGTATCACATAAAGATGGTTTTAATGAACCGCATGCTAAAATGCGTATGGCAGATTATATAGACCTATTGAAAAGCGAACCTACCAATTACCGGATCTTTCTTTGGAACATACTTAAGGAGATACCTCAACTTCAGCACGATTTTAGCTATCCAGATTTGGGGCTTCGTTTAATGAAGGGACTACCTATGCTCTTTTTTGGAGGCGAGAATTCACACACTTTTATGCATTACGATATCGATTTGGCCAATATATTCCATTTTCATTTTGAGGGTAAAAAACAATGCATTTTATTTTCTCAATCCCAGTCCAAATACCTTTACAAAATACCACATTCACTGATTACGAGAGAAGATATAGATTTCACCAACCCAGATTTGGACAAGTGGCCAGCTTTGCAAGCGGCAAAAGGTCATATAACCCAGTTGGAACACGGCAACGTGCTATATATTCCAGAAGGGTATTGGCATCATATGAAGTATTTAACCCCAGGTTTCTCAATGAGCCTGCGAGCCATAGCCCAAAAGCCAAAGAATTTTGGCAAAGCTGTTTATAACATTATGTTTATGCGCCACTTTGATTCGACCATGCGCAAATTGAAGGGGCAAGATTGGATTGAGTGGAAAAATGAACGTGCTGTGCTCAACACTCACAAAAAATTAAGGGCCCTTTGGGCATGATGGCAATTGTTTATCCTATAAGTTCTTTGATGCGCGCATATACAAGTTCACTTTCCCATCCGCGATATAATAAGTAATCGGCGAGTTTGCGCCTTCTCTTAAATTTATCTTTTTCTTTAATTTGCGACATACGTTTAAGTGCCAAATTCTTTAATGTCTTATGATAGTCAGCTTCATCAATTTCTTTTAGTGCAGCATTGATATTGTAGGTAGAAATATTACGTTTTTTAAGTTCGTTGGTGATTCTAATTTTGCCCCATTTTTTGATGTTGAATTTACCTCGGGCAAAACTTCTTGAAAATCGTTCTTCATTCAAAAAATTTTCTTGAATCAAATGGGAAACAATTAAGTCAATGGCCTCGGGAATCATACGAAGCTCCCTTAATTTTTGAATTACATCTTGGTGGCAGCGCTCTTGATAGGCGCAATACGACTCCATTCTTTTTGTGGCCTCTTCAAGGGTAAGACTTTTGTAAAAATGCATATTCAAATGTATGTAAAAGAAAAAAGCGACCCCATTGCTGAAGTCGCTTTTATCAATTTAATGTATTGCCATCTTTGTCCTTAAAGTTATACTCTAAGTATGTGTAGGCATCTCTTGGTTGAACTTTAATCCATTTTTTATGTTCCAAATACCATTTAGAACGTATGGAAGGAAAGCCTTTTGTTAAATATGCTGCAATAAAAGGATGTATGTTTAAAGTAATTGATTTATTCTTATTGGGTCCTTTAAGAATACGCTCTAGATCAAAGTTGATTTTATCTATTAAAACTATGGGCGCTTCAACCTCTTGCCCAGGGGCATTGGGGTTCTCTTCGCTAGTTTTAATATTCATCTCTGGTCTTACTCGCTGTCGAGTAATTTGAACGAGTCCGAATTTACTTGGGGGCAAAATCTTGTGTTTGGCCCTGTCATCCTTCATTTCGTTTCTTAAGTGATCATAAAGTTTTCTTCTATGGTCACCTTTTGTCATATCAATAAAGTCGATTACAATAATGCCGCCCATATCACGAAGTCGCAATTGTCTTGCTATTTCGGTTGCGGCGAGCATATTTACCTCTAGTGCGGTATCTTCTTGATTATTGGCTTTATTTGACCTATTGCCACTATTGACGTCAATTACGTGCAAAGCTTCGGTATGCTCAATCACTAAATAGGCACCTTTGCTCATGGAG
This sequence comes from Croceitalea sp., assembly GCA_013001145.1. Lineage (GTDB taxonomy): Bacteria > Bacteroidota > Bacteroidia > Flavobacteriales > Flavobacteriaceae > Croceitalea. The sequence goes on from JABDND010000189.1 coordinate 8,720, forward strand.
GCTGTGCGACCAAAAGAGGTCTTTATTTGCCTTTCGATTCCAAATTTCTCAAAAATGGGAGCTGGGCCATTGTATAATTTTACAATAGACTCTTTTTCGGGCGCTATTTCTTGAACATATTCCTTGATATTATCATAAAGCCTGTCGTTGTCAACATGAATTCCTGTAAAAGAATCGTTGAAAACATCCCTTAAAATTGAAGAAGCTCTATTGACTTCGACCAATACTTTTGAAGGGTGTTCAGCTTTATTCAAGGTCTTGCACAAGGCTGTCCACTTGTGTTGTAAGTTCTGTAGATCTTTATCTAGTTCTGCGACCTTTTTACCTTCTGCAACAGTGCGTATGATTACGCCAAACCCTTTAGGTTTAATACTTAATATCAAACGTTTAAGACGATCTTTTTCTTCGCGACTTCCGATTTTTTGAGAAACGGAAACACGGTCGGAAAAAGGAACCATGACCAAATAACGCCCGGCTAATGAAAGCTCGGAACTTATTCTTGGTCCTTTGGTTGAAATGGGTTCTTTTACTATTTGCACTAACAAAGACTGATTGGCTTTAACTACGTCGTTAATACTGCCATTCTTGTCTATATCTTTTTCAAATGGAAAATCTTTAAGTGAAAAACTGCGAAGTTTTCCTGTACGTGCCAGTTTAATAAACTTCAACATCGAAGCTAGTTGTGGCCCTAGGTCATGATAATGCAGAAAAGCATCTTTTTCATAACCTACATTTACGAAGGCTGCATTTAGGCCTGTAACTGGTTTTCTGATTTTGGCGAGAAATATATCTCCAACCGAAAAGCTGTTATTGTCTTCTTCTTTGTGAAGCTCAATTAGTTTTCCATCTTTTAATAAGGCAAAATCGACGGCATCAGAACTTGATCTTACGATTAATTCTCTATTCACCTGTTTCGATTTTTATCTGTTCCTCTTTAAGGAAACAGATTGATTAAACAATATGTGTATCGGTTTTGAACCGATGGTATGCTAATGTATGATCCCTAATGTCAATGAACGTATTAAAATGAAAAAGTAGTCGGGTGACTACTTTTTCTTGTGTCGGTTAGCTCTCCTACGCTTTTTGCGCTTATGGGTAGCTACCTTATGTCTCTTTCTTTTTTTTCCACTCGGCATATAGTGTTGCTTTTGGCGTTAATATTTTATTTAACCTGTACGTTGCTCTTAACCCCCTCTACAAAGACCTTGGCGGGCTTGAATGCAGGAATATTATGTGCAGGAATTTTAATGGTTGTGTTCTTTGAAATGTTCCTTCCAGTTTTTTCAGCTCTAGTTTTGATAATAAAGCTACCAAAACCTCTTAAATAAACGTTGTCTCCATTTTCCAATGATGACTTTACTTCTTCCATAAAAGATTCTACCGTTGCCTGCACATCGCCTTTTTCAATGCCCAGTTTTTCTGAAATCTTTGATACAATATCCGCTTTCGTCATGTTTAATTTTAATTTTCGTTTTTTTTAGGCTTGCAAATATATAAATTTATAAATCAATCTTTTCCTTAAAGCCTTAAATTTTAAGTATATAAACTGTTACTTTTGACAGTTAGTATTTTGTTGAATGGTTTTTTCTGAAAAAATTCTGAATTGGTATCACCAAAACAAACGTAACCTGCCTTGGCGAAATACAAAAGATCCCTACAAAATTTGGCTTTCAGAAATAATCTTGCAACAAACAAGGGTTGCACAGGGCATGCCCTATTATAAGAAATTTGTCAAAGAATATCCTACAGTGGAACACCTGGCGCAAGCCAAAGAAGAGCAAATATTGAAGCTATGGCAAGGGCTGGGCTACTATTCACGGGCCCGAAATATGCATACCACCGCTAAAATGGTGGTCAATGAATATGATGGGGCGTTTCCAAGAACATATAACAAACTAAAACAACTTAAGGGCGTAGGCGATTATACCGCGAGTGCCATAGCATCTATATGCTTTGATGCACCAGAAGCCGTGGTAGATGGCAATGTATATAGGGTATTGTCACGTTTTTTTGGGGTTGCACTTCCTACAAATTCAACTGAAGGCACCAAGTATTTTAAAAACTTGGCACAGCAAGTAATGAATACGGAACAAATTCGCGACTATAACCAGGGCTTGATGGAATTTGGCGCCCTACAATGCACTCCAAAAAATCCGAACTGTAAAGAATGCCCTCTTAATTACGGTTGTATGGCTTTAAAAGAAAATAGCATCGGTGAATTGCCTTTGAAATTAAATAAGACCAAGGTCAAAAAACGCTTTTTTAACTACATGGTGTTTTTGGATCGTCAGAACCAAACCTTAATAGAACAACGAACTGAAAAAGGTATTTGGCAAAACCTTTTTCAGTTTCCTTTATTGGAAAGCTCAAAAAATATTGACGAGTTGACCGTTCGTGGGCTTCTGGAGAATAAAAGTTTGCCTTCGAACATTAGTTCGCTCTTTAAATTCAATACCAAACCAATTGTTCATAAGTTATCGCATCAACACCTACACACAACATTTTGGGTGGTTCGGCTGTCAGGCCCACTAAAAAAAGGTGTTCAATGGTCTAAAATAGAGTCTTATCCTGTTCCAGTTTTAATTGCAGAATTCATTAATAGTTTTAAAATTTAGTATTTTTGACTTACTATGAGTGGAACACTAAATAAAGTGATGCTAATTGGGCATCTAGGCGACGAAGTAAAAGTGCATTATTTTGAGGGAGGGGGCTGTATTGGCCGTTTTCCGTTGGCTACAAACGAAACCTACACCAATAAACAAACTGGTGAAAAGGTGACCAACACCGACTGGCATAATGTGGTGGTCAGAAACAAAGCTGCCGAAATTTGTGAAAAATATTTGAGCAAAGGCGATAAAGTTTATGTTGAAGGTCGACTCAAAAACAGACAATGGCAAGGAGAGGATGGTAATACACGCTATACTACCGAAGTACATGTTCAAGATTTCACTTTTTTGACCAATAAAGAGGGTTCAGCCTCTCAAGGGCCAGCTAATCAAGTGGTTGATAAAAAGGAACAAAAACCTTCTACCAATCAAAATGCTGCTGTTCAACAGGTAGAACAAGAAGATGATTTACCATTCTAACGCATATCATTAAATTGTAATTAATTGGACCCTGAGCCCTATTGCTTTTCTTTGGTATTACTTGTTCTTAATGGCGTTTTCTTCATAAAAATTGCAGTTCTGGTGCTGCTTTTGGGATGCTCTGCCATGATTTCGGGTGCCGAGGTGGCTTTGTTTGGCCTTTCGCAAACCAGTTTAAACGAAATCGAAGAAGACGGCACCCAAAAGGGCAAATTGATCATAAGGTTGCTCAATAAACCAAAGAAATTACTGGCCACAATATTAATAGCCAATAATGCCATTAACATTGGTATTGTTCTTCTCTTCAGTTCTATTGGTGACACCCTTTTTGCTAGTATTGACCAAACCCTGTTTGGAGTGGTGTCTGTGCGTTTCATCCTTGAAGTGGTCGTGGCTACCTTTTTAATATTGATGTTTGGTGAAATATTGCCAAAGGTGTATGCCAATCGAAACCGATCACAGTTCGCGCATTTTATGATCTTGCCCTTAAGGGCGTTGGATGTTCTTTTTACGCCTTTGAGCATGCCCATGAGGTCTGCAACATTGTACTTGCAGCATAAATTGGGAAGGCAAAAATCGAGTTTAAGCGTTGACCATTTATCACAGGCATTGGAACTTACCTCAGAAGGCGATACCACTAAAGAAGAGCAAAAGATTTTAGAAGGAATTGTTTCATTCGGAAATACCGATACCAAACAGGTCATGCGACCACGTATAGATATTTTTGCCCTTAATGAGGAAATGAAATTTCCAGAGGTCATTGATGAAATTAAAAAAAATGGCTATTCCCGGATTCCCGTCTTTGCTGAAAATATGGACAATGTGCTGGGCGTTCTCTATGTGAAAGACCTTTTGCCCTATATTGAACGTAAATCCTTTAATTGGATGTCATTGATACGAGAGCCCTATTTTGTTCCGGAGAATAAAAAATTGGATGATCTTCTTCTTGAGTTCCAAGATCAAAAAAAGCATTTGGCCATTGTAGTTGACGAATATGGTGGTACCTCGGGCATTGTCACACTTGAGGACATTATTGAAGAAATTGTGGGCGACATAAGTGATGAATTTGATGATGAGGATTTGGTATTTTCAAAATTGGATGACCACACTTTCGTTTTTGAAGGTAAAACAACCCTTAAAGATTTTTATCGTGTCGTAAAATTGGAAGATGAAGCTGTTTTTGAAGATAATAAAGGGGAGTCTGAAACCGTTGCTGGGTTCATCTTGGAGATTTCAGGTAGTTTTCCAAAAAGAGGAGAAAAAGTGAAGTTCAATAACTACGTATTTGTCATCGAAAGTTTGGATAAAAAGCGTTTAAAACAAATAAAGGTTCTGCTGCCAAATGCAAACAACTAAAACCATCTTACTGGCCATTTGTTTATTGATGACCGCTTGTGCAGAAACAGTATTGCCAAAACCTAGGGCCATGTTGCGTCTTGAGTATGGGCAGCCCGAATACCAAGCGCTACAACATGATTGTCCTTATAATTTTGATAAAAACATAAAGGCAGCCATGGTACAGGCCAAAGGCTGTTCATTTGTTTTGGATTATAAGAACATGAAAGGATCTATCTATATTACATACAAAAGCATCAATGGCGACCTCAAAACGTTGTTGACAGATGCGCAAAAACTCTCTTATGAGCATGTCGTAAAAGCTGATAACATTATTGAACAACCCTTTATCAACTCGGATGAAAGGGTGTATGGAATGTTTTACGAAATAACGGGCAATGCGGCCTCACAGACCCAATTCTATGCCACCGATAGTATCAATCATTTTATAACCGGGTCGGCTTATTTTTATGCCAAACCCAACTACGACTCTATCTTGCCTGCAGCAACCTATATGGCAAAAGACATTAGAACGATTATGGAAACCTTAAAGTGGAATGATTAATTATCTTTTTTAAGTAGCAATTCAGCCTTTTCTATACTGGCATCAAATTTATTTTGAAGTGCTTTTATTTTAGCTTCCTCTTCATTTAACCATTCTTGCTTTTGCGCTGTCAGTGCTTTACCTTTTAAAATTTCATCTCCATCAAAGCGTTCACCAAATTCTCGCATCCAATCCATCATTTCTTGGTTGGCATCTTGTAATTCTTTTATGGCCTCTTCGTATTCAGCATTGGCAGTAGTTGAATCTATCCTGGTCTTCAATTGGCTTGCCAAATGGGACAGCTTGCCCATTTGAGGCATTATTTCGTCATGAATCATAATTACCCCTTTCATTTGCGAAGTGGTTTTTTCTTCCATATTTTTTTCCTTGTCTTTACAAGAAATACTGATAAGTACCAACAACAATAGAGCGTATTTCATGAGTCTTAAATTTAATTAGGCAAAATTAAGGAACAAAGGGCAAAAACTTCTGTTGAAATAGGCCACTTTTGCATTTCGAAGCGAATAATGATAGCAGCCCAAAACAAAAAATGGTTTTATCTGTTAGTATTGTCAATAATTTGGGGTACTTCCTATATTTTAATTAAGAAAGGCCTAGTAGGGTTTACCCCGCTGCAATTAGGGTCGGTAAGAATATTATTGGCTACCTTGTTCCTCTTTTTGATTGGATCAAAGTCTTTAAAGACCATATCAAAAAATGAATGGAAATGGATAGCCCTTTCTGGTTTTGTGGGCAGCTTTTTTCCTATGTTCTTCTTTGCCTATGCCGAAACTGAAATTGATAGTAGCATTGCGGCCATCTTAAATTCATTGGTGCCCTTATTTACCTTGTTTGTGGGTTTGTTTGCTTTTGGCATACAATTTTCAAAAAATCAATTGATGGGTGTTTTGGTGGGATTGATTGGCGCTCTGTTATTGATTCTATTTGGCAGTAGTATTAATCCAGAACAAAACTACTGGTACGCCAGTTTTGTTATTTTGGCCACTATTTGTTATGCCGGCAATGCCAACATCATTAAAAGTAAGTTGCAAGATGTATCCCCAATGGGTATTGCCGTTGGCAATTTTGCGGCAATTTCCATTCCGGCATTTATAGTGCTTCTCTTTTCGGGGGTCTTTAAAGAAGAAGTTACACAAGGCGATTATTTTTATAGTTCTTTGGGCTATATAGCCATCTTATGTTTAATCGGTACTTGTGTGGCCAAGGTAATGTTCAATAGGCTTGTACAAATGTCATCGGCAGTATTTTCTGTATCGGTGACTTATCTCATTCCCATTGTGGGGATTTTTTGGGGTGTTTTAGATGGAGAAAATTTTACTTTGAAACAGTTGGTTGCGGCTCTTCTTATTTTGTTTGGCGTTTATTTGGTCAATAAAAAAAAGACGCCTATCAAGGCGTCTTCTTCTTAGTTCATCTTTAGTACTTATTTATTCAAAATCCGTGGGAGCCACTCCTTCGTTCACTTTGATTTCTTTTACAATAAAATCAAAATTTTGGGGCCCCATGGTCTGGGTCATCTTAAAGGGAAATTTAATGCCCGATACCTCTTGATAATTATCATAGGTCATGGTAGATTGAAACGTTTGCCCCTGTGCTTCTACCGTATTGATTTCTTTCAATTTCAAACCTGTTTCGCTATCATAAAGCACCGACTTGTCATCTGTTATTTTCAATTTATAGGCTTTTTTACCATCAACATCTTCCATACCTTCTATGGCAATGTTGCCGGCTACCAAGTAGTTGAGTTCTGGGAAAGCGGCAGACTCTTCTTTGAGTTTTTTCAATTCATCGTCTGAGAGGTCTTTGCGCTGTCCTTGGGCCATCATGTACCCTTTATCTCCGTCAAGAACTTGTTTAGACATAGAATTGCCCATCATGCGCACATCTTGCATAAACTGATTTTTGGTAGTTTTCTTCATTTCCAATTCCAATTTCATCCCTTGCATTTCTGCTTCGGCAAGCATGGCCCAAGACTCTACATTTTCCAACTTCTCTTTGCCACCAATGGCCTCAATGTAATTCTCTAGGATATTTGCCGCCGTAACACCTTCGGGTATCGCACTATCGTAATCTGGCTTCTCAGTTTTGTTGGCGTTTTTGTCATAATACATGACGGGCACTGCTTTGCCATTGAAATTTATTTTTTCAAGGTTTTCAAGAACTTCACTGCCTTTACCGGTTACCACGATTCTTGCATTGTCAGTTGAAAAGAATTTTTTGGCCGCGTTTTGCACATCTTCTACGGTTACGGCATTTAGACGTTCCAAATAGGTCTTGTAGAAATCTTTGGGTAAACCTTCTGTTTCAATATTTAAGGCATAATTGGCGATTGTCTGAGGCCTCTCCAAAGCCATTACAAATCGGCCTACATATTTTGCCTTGGTGTCGGCAAGCTCTTGCTCTGAAACAGGCTCAGTTCTTATTTTGTCTAGTTCTTTTAAAATTTCAACAACTGAACTGTCCGTGACTTGATTTCGAACTTGGGCGAAAGCATTAAAACGAACCGGCTGGTATTTATCATCACGTAAAGATGAATAGGAACCATAGGTATACCCTTTATCTTCCCTTAAATTCAAAAACAATCTACCTTCGCCACCACCACCAAGTATTTGGTTGGCTATAAGCGCGGGCAAATAATCGTCGTCTTTCATTTTAAAATCCACAATATTTTGAACAGACACCTCTGATTGTACCGCATTGGGCATATCTACAAAATTGATTTGGGTGTATTGTGCATCTACAGGATTTGAATAACTAAAAGATGGGGGCACTGCTTTGGTCCAAGGTGTAAAAGCCTTAGTAACCAATTCTTTTGTCTTTTCAAATTCAACGTCGCCTATGACCACCAAATAGGCATTTGCCGGCACAAAATATTGATTGTAAAAATCTTGAATATCGGTCAATGCAATATTGTTCACCGTTTCTTCAGAGGTGATTTCTCCGTAGGGGTGATCCTTGCCATAAGCCAGGGCCAATTGCACTTTTTGGGCAATGGCCGAAACATCATTTTCCTCAGCTTTCAAGCCAGTGATAAGCTTTGCTTTTTCCTTTTCAAATTCTTCCTCTGTAAAATTAGGATTGATGGCGGCATCGGCCATTAACTCTAAAATTCTAGGAAAATACTTTGATAAACTACTGGCAAAGGCACTTTGTGAACCAAAAGATATGTTGGCACCTAAAAAGTCAACTTCTTCATTAAATTCATCTTTGGGTATTGAAGTTGATCCATTGCCCAAAAGGCTAGATGTTAAGCTGCCCACTCCCGCTTTATCACCTTCTTGAATGGGAGGATTGTCAATCGTCAATTGAATGGAAACCCTAGGTAATTTGTGATTTTCAACCACCATAACCTTTAAGCCGTTCTTTAATTGAAAAGTATTGGGCTCTTCTAGATTAATCTCTGGGGCAGGGCCCGGTTTGGGAGGTTGTGTTCTATCAATTTGTGCATATGATACTGCCATAAAAAGGGAAAGTATCGAAAATAATAAGGTCTTTTTCATCTTAATTAGCTTCTTTTTGTTCAGGTAAATATTCCATTTCGACGCGCTGGTCTTTTTGAAGATACTTAATGGCAGCATCTCTAATTTCTTCGCGGGTGATACTTCTGTATATATCAATTACGTTGTTGATAAGATTTGTATCATCGTATAAAAGATAGTAGTTGGCCAAAGAACCGGTGATTCCAGCAATACTGCTATTGGTATTGACAAACTGGTTTTCAAATTTGTTCTGTAGTTTTTGGTAATCTTTTTCAGAAATCAAATCGGTCTGAACTTTTACGATTTCTTCGTCAATTTCTTTCATGATAGCGGCCAAAGAAGTCTCTCCTACCGGTAGCCCTCCCAAAATATAGGCGCCATAGTCTTCTTGACTGCCATTAAAGGCAAATACCTGTAAAGCCATTTTCTTTTCATCGACCAATTTTTTATACAATTTAGAACTCTTACCATCGCTTAAATAAGTGGAGAGCATATCTAGCACATAGGCATCACGCTCTGTTTGACCAGGTGTTCTATAACCCATCATAACCAAGGGGATTTGAATATTTGGATCGTTGAACTGCACTTTGATGGGCCCTACTATGGGATCTTCAACAAAGGTTTTTCTTTCAATTTCAGCTCCTTTGGGGATTGGTCCAAAATAGTCTTGAATCATTTTTTTTGTTTTGGCCATTTCAATATCACCCGCCACTACCAATACGGCATTATTGGGTACGTAATAGGTCTTATTGAAATTTTGAAAATCTTCAAGGGATGCGCTGGCCAAATGTTCCAAAGATCCTATAACCGTCCAACGGTATGGATGTTTTTCAAACAAATTTTTGAACATTACCTCTTGCCACCTTCCATATGGGGCGTTATCTACACGCAACCTTCTTTCTTCCTGAACCACTTCTTTTTGGGTGTCAACCCCTATTTGATTGATTACAGGGTGCATTAAACGTTCAGACTCAAGCCATAGGCCCAATTCCAAATTGTTGGATGGAAAGTTTTCGTAATAATAGGTACGGTCATAATTGGTGGTGGCATTGTTACTGCCACCATTTGAAGAGACTAGTTTAAACCATGCACCTCTCTCAATATTTTTGGTGCCTTCGAACAAAAGGTGCTCAAAAAAGTGAGCAAAACCCGTTTTTTCAGGATTCTCATCCTTTGAACCTACATGGTATGAAACGGCTACCGTGACCACGGGTACATTTTTGTCTTGATGTAGTATCACGTGAAGGCCGTTGTCAAGGTCATACTCTTCAAAGGCGACCTCTTGCGCCATGGCCGCACTACCCATCAAAAGAACAATTAATGTGAATAGATTTCTTTTTCTCATTTTTTAAGTGTTTGGATTAATTTCTAATTAGTGGGGAAACGAAAACAATAGTTGCAAGAATATTGATTTATTGCCACTTTTGAAAGAAAACTAAGAAGGCTTTAACAAGATTTTAGGTTATAAATCTTTATATTATCTTAGACGAAAACTCAATAACCTAGATATGAAGTTTACCTTACCCATTCGATTTGGAATTGTGGCCACAGGCGGCCTTATCGCCTACTTTTTGTTATTGTCATTGATTGATCTGCATACCAATGTATTCTACAGTTTGTTTAATGGCGTAATCACAGGCTTTGCCATTTTTGAAGTGATAAGATTTACAAGATTACAGGAGGGAGATGGGTTCACATACTCCAAAGGATTTACCAATGGGTTGATCACTGGCTTCTTGGCGACAATCTTATTTACAATTTTCTTCGCGGCCTATTCAACTGAATTAAACCCTGATTTTTTGAAACAACTATCCGAACAGTGGGCGAGTGACTATACCAATTTTAAGGCCATTGTCTTTTTTACCGTTGCAATTATGGGTTTTGCCACCACTATTGTGATGACGCTGACTTTTATGCAGCTGTTCAAATCTTCCAATAATTCAAGAAAATAATAGCCTCTAGTCTAAAAAACACTTGTAGATTAATCATTTAGCAGTATATTTGCACCCGCTATTTGAAAAAAATAGCTGATTTTATATAACTAAATAATAACGCATTATGTACGCAATTGTAGAGATGGCAGGGCAGCAGTTTAAAGTTGCAAAAGACCAGAAAGTGTACGTTCACCGTTTACAGACCGAAGAAGGTAAAAAGGTAACTTTTGACAAAGTACTTCTTTTGGATGATAATGGTAGCGTAACTGTTGGCGCCCCGGTCATAGACGGCGCGGCTGTTGAGGCCAAAGTCGTTAAGCACCTTAAGGGTGATAAAGTGATTGTCTTTAAAAAGAAAAGACGCAAAGGATTTAGAAAAAAGAACGGTCACAGACAGCTTTTTACTGAAATCATGGTTGAAGGTATTGTTGCCAAAGGTGCTAAAAAAGCTGCCCCGGCAAAAGCCAAGACAGAAAAACCAACTGCTAAGGCAGAGCCGGTTGCCAAAGCTAAAGCCCCAAAAAAGGAAAAAGCGCCAAAGGCCACCGAAGATTTTAGCAAAAAAACAGTTGCTGAATTAAAAGAATTGGCAAAGGCCAAAGGTATCACAGGTATTTCTTCAATGAAGAAAGCCGAGCTTATTGAAGCCATAAAAAAATAATAGCACGAACTAAAATTATAGATCATGGCACATAAAAAAGGTGTAGGTAGTTCAAAAAACGGTAGAGAGTCGGAATCGAAACGTCTAGGCGTAAAAATATTCGGAGGACAAGCTGCAACTGCGGGTAATATTCTCGTAAGACAACGAGGCACCAAACATAACCCTGGTGAAAATGTTTATGCAGGCAAAGACCATACGTTACATGCCAGAGTTGACGGTATCGTTAAGTTTGAAAAGAAATTAGGCGGAAAATCCTATGTTTCTATTGAGCCATTTGATGCCTAATAGACATCTAGTAGTAAAATAAAAAACCTCGGCAAAAGTCGAGGTTTTTTATTTATGGTACTTAAAAGACATTTATTAATATCTATAATAATCAGGCTTGAAAGGACCTTCAACTTTAATGCCTATATAATCCGCTTGATTCTTACGCAATTCGGTAAGTTCTGCACCCAATCTTGATAAATGTAATTTGGCCACTTTTTCATCTAAATGCTTGGGCAGCATGTACACGTCGTTTTCATATTTAGCGCTGTTTTTCCATAGCTCAATTTGTGCCAATGTTTGATTGGTGAACGAGTTGCTCATCACAAAACTTGGGTGACCTGTAGCACAGCCCAAATTTACCAATCGGCCTTCAGCCAAAATGATGACATCTTTACCATCTATGGTGTACTTGTCTACTTGAGGTTTGATTTCATCTTTGGTATTCCCATAATTTCCATTCAACCAAGCCATATCAATTTCATTATCAAAATGACCGATATTGCATACAATGGCTTTATCTTTTAGTGCCCTAAAGTGCTCTTCACGAATAATATCCTTATTACCAGTTGAGGTAATGACTATGTCTGCATTTTGGATAACCGTCTCCATTTTTTTCACTTCGTAACCATCCATGCAGGCCTGTAAGGCACAAATGGGGTCAATTTCAGTAATGGTTACAATCGCGCCGGCACCTCTAAAAGAAGCAGCAGTTCCCTTGCCCACATCACCGTAACCGGCTACAACAACACGTTTTCCAGCCAACATGGTATCGGTTGCCCTGCGTATGGCATCGACTGCACTTTCTTTACAACCATATTTATTATCAAATTTAGACTTGGTCACAGAGTCGTTGACATTAATTGCAGGCATGGGCAAAGTGCCTTTTTTAACACGTTCATAAAGGCGATGCACGCCTGTTGTTGTTTCTTCTGAAAGACCTTTTATGCCAGAGGCCAACTCAGGATATTGGTCTAAAACCATATTGGTCAAATCACCGCCGTCATCCAATATCATATTTAAGGGTGTTCTATCTTCCCCAAAAAATAAGGTTTGTTCTATGCACCAATTAAACTCATCTTCATTCATCCCTTTCCATGCATAAACCGGTATGCCAGCTGCTGCAATTGCGGCCGCGGCATGGTCTTGGGTCGAAAAAATATTACAAGAACTCCAAGTTACGTCTGCACCTAACTCAACCAAGGTTTCAATCAAGACCGCTGTTTGTATGGTCATATGAAGGCATCCGGCTATTCGTGCCCCTTTTAAGGGTTGTTCCTTTTTATATTCTTCCCTAAGTGCCATTAAGCCCGGCATCTCAGCTTCTGCCAATTCTATTTCTTTCCTACCCCAATCAGAAAGAGAAATGTCTTTAACTTTAAAGGGAACATAAGGAATCGTTTTCGTGCTCATAATGATTTTCTATTTACTTTCGTAGCTTTATTTGAGAAGCAAAGGTACAAATAACTTAAAATTAAATAGTGCCACTTTATAAAACCATCGCCGTATCAAAGGCCATTACGGCACATATTTGGAAAGTCACTGAAACCGAAGATGCCTTGGCCCAAAACGTGGTGCTCACACCAAATTGCCAAAATAGAATGTTGGGCATGAAATCGGCTATGCACCGAAGGGCATTTTTAAGCATCAGGCATTTGATGCGCTTGGAAGGTTTTGAAGACAAAGACTTGACTTATGATTCAAATGGAAAGCCGCATTTGGTCAATGGCCATCATATTTCAATTACACATTCCCATAATTTCACGGCCATCATTATAAGTACGGCCCATGAAGTAGGGATAGATATAGAAAAGCAACGACCTAAAATTCTACGTATAGCTCACAAATTTACACCCATTGAAGAATATTATACCCTAGCCAATACTGAGGCTATAATTCGAAAATTGACCATTGTTTGGGGCGCAAAAGAATCCATTTATAAAATATATGCCCAACCCGGGCTTAGTTTTTTACAACATATAGATGTAAAGGATTTTTTATTCGATGACCTAAAAACCAGCGCAATTATTGATTATAAGGGCAAAAAATCAAATTATGACATTGATTTTATTGAATTTGAAGGTTTTACCTGTGTTTATGCTTTAAAAAATAAAGAATGAAAATTTCAGTTGAATTGACGTTGACCCCATTGCAAGATGATTTTGAAGCGCCCATAATTAGCTTTATAAAAAATCTTCGTGCATCGGGACTTATCGTGTTGGAGAATCCATTGAGTACTCAAGTGTATGGGGAGTATGACACGGTTATGGGCGTTTTGCAGAATTTGATCAAAAAGAGTTTTCTAAGTACAGAAAATGTGTTGCTGCAAATGAAAATAGTAAAGACCGACCGAAGCGACTATGAGCCACATTTTTGAATGGATTTTTGCACAATATGAAGGCATACCTACCTTCATTGTCATTTTAGAATTGATAAGTGTCGTATTTTCCCTGCTGAGTGTTTTGTACTCAAAGCGGGAGAACATATTGGTATACCCCACCGGCATTGTGGCAACGGGTATCGCCACCTATATTCTATTGTTTTATGGCCTTTTGGGCGACATGCTGATCAATGCCTACTACTTTATTATGAGCATCATCGGTTGGTATATGTGGACCCGTAAAGTTGATGAAACACATTTTATACCTATTACAAAAACATCCGTCAATGAGAAAAAATGGTCCATATTGCTATTTTTAGGCACCATTGTTTTTGTGGCCATTGTTTATCAACTAAATAATCGTTTTAACGTATGGACCGCTTATGTAGATACTATCACAACCGCCATCTTTTTTGTGGGAATGTGGTTAATGGCCAAAAAAAAACTCGAAAACTGGGTATATTGGATTATCGGCGATATAATTACGGTGCCGCTTTATTGGTACAAAGGACTTATATTTAGTTCTCTATTGTACTTTTCATTAACCATAATAGCATACTTTGGCTATATTTCATGGAAGAAAAATTTAAACAAGAGCCCTCTGACCTTGTTAAAGTAGTGGTATACGGCCCGGAGTCTACTGGCAAAACCACGCTTTCTAAACAATTGGCCCAACATTACAGTACCTATTGGGTGCCAGAATATGCACGTGAGTATTTGCAGAATAAATGGGATAAAGAGAAAAAAACCTGCGAACCCGAAGACCTTCTGCCCATTGCAGAAGGTCAAATGTTTCTAGAAAACCAATGGGCAAAAAAAGCTTCAAAACTACTCATTTGCGATACTGATCTTTTGGAAACCAAGGTATATAGCGAAGCTTATTATCTGGGAACGTGCGATCCTTTATTGGAGAAATTCGCACTGCAAAACAACTATGACCTTTATTTGTTGACCTATATTGATATACCATGGGAAAAAGATGATTTACGAGACCGGCCCGATCAACGTGAAGCCATGTTTGAATTTTTCAAAAACACATTGATCAAGTATGACAGAAAATTCGTTATTTTAAAAGGAAATAAAGAACAACGTTTAATAGCGGCCATAGAACACATAGATAAATTATTGCACCATGATTGAACTTACCCAAACGGACTTTGAACAATTAAAAACAAAGGGAATATCGAAAGAAAAAGTCTTGAAGCAGATACAAATTTTTGAAGAAGGTATACCTTTTGTAAAACTGCATAAAGCAGCAGTTCCAAATGAGGGCATCATTCAATTTTCAGACCAAGAAAAATCTGAATTAATTTCAGTCTTTGAAACCAAACGGGGTGCTTTACAACTTTTGAAATTTGTTCCCGCTTCCGGTGCGGCATCACGAATGTTTAAGGCAATGTTCAATTTTTTAAATGTATTTGATCCCCAAAAAGAAAGCCTGGAGCAGTACATACATAGAACCAATGACAAGGCCATTGAACAATTGGCCCAAAGAATGCACGATCTGCCATTCTATGAAAGTATTATGAACCGTATTAAAGGTACGGCAGCTTCCAAAGGTGAAACATTATACTTATTTGTACAAGAAATGCTGGCCGATGACGGCCATAATTATGGCTTTTACCCCAAGGGGCTTTTGCCCTTTCATAAATATGGGACTTATACTGCTACTCCTTTTGAAGAACATTTAAAAGAAGCCGCCCTGTACGCAAAAACCGAGGGTTCGGCAAATTTACATTTTACCATATCTGAACAGCATGAAACTATGTTCAATGAAGGGTATCAAAAGGTGGTTGGGCGCGTTTCAAAAACTACCAACACCCAATTCAACGTAACATACTCAAACCAAAAAGCATCGACGGATACCATTGCAGTTGATATGGCCAACAAGCCTTTTAGAAATACGGATAATAGTATACTTTTTAGACCAGGGGGCCATGGTGCACTCATTGAAAATTTAAATGACCAGGATGCCGATGTGGTTTTCATCAAAAACATTGATAATGTGGTAACGCAGACCAATTTAGAAGCGGTATCTGATAGCAAGAAAATGTTGGCAGGGCTTTTATTGCGGGTGCAGACAAAGGCATTTGAATATGCAGTTCAACTTACCAATGACAAAATCACACCAGAATTAATTTCGAATTCTAAAAGCTTTTTGGAAAAGGAATTGAATGTGTGGTTTGCACAAAATTTTGACGCCCTTAGTATTGATGATAATGTGGCCATTTTAAAAGATAAATTAAACCGGCCCATACGAATTTGCGGGATGGTGAAAAATGAAGGGGAACCAGGTGGTGGGCCATTTTGGATAAAAGATGACCGTGGTAACATCTCACTTCAAATTATTGAGTCTGCACAAGTAGATACCGGCAATGATCATCAATTGGAGATATTTAAGAATTCAACACATTTTAATCCGGTTGATTTAGTTTGTGGGATAAGGGACCACAAAGGTAATAAGTTCAATCTACTAAATTATGTGGATACCAAACAAGGATTCATTACAGGAAAGACCCAAGAGGGCAAAGAACTAAAGGCGCTTGAATTACCTGGTCTTTGGAACGGTGCCATGGCCTATTGGAACACCATATTTGTTGAAGTCCCTCTAGTGACCTTTAACCCTGTGAAAACCGTGAACGATTTATTCAAGCCCAGCCATCAGGC
Organism: Croceitalea sp.; assembly: GCA_013001145.1. Classification (GTDB taxonomy): domain Bacteria; phylum Bacteroidota; class Bacteroidia; order Flavobacteriales; family Flavobacteriaceae; genus Croceitalea. Next base: position 25,091 of record JABDND010000189.1, read on the forward strand.
ATAAACAGTAATGTTTGAAAGTATTTTTGAAGCCGCCCTTTGGGCGGTTTTATTTTTTTGTGACTTTTTTTAATTCGGTGTGTCTTATTAATAGAAAGCAAATAAAGTGAAAGATATTCTGACAACAATTATACTGGGAGTAGCGCTGATAATAACATTGGTTTTTGCTGCACCTATGATAAATGAAAATAAAAGGCAGGTTCAAGTACAAGTTGAAATAATGGATGAAAAAATGTACAAAGCCATGCAAGACACTCAGGATATCAATAAAGAAACAGTAACGTCAAAAAAAATTTGATACTCCGAGTTCGCTTTTCAAGCACTCGGATTTTGGTTGGTTGATTTGGTTGGAAAGGGCCGTATCATTTGTATACGGTCCTTTTTATAAAGAAAAACAAAATGGACACAGTTTATATCATATTATCTATTTGGAAAATCGCAGCATTTTGGGGAGCGTTTTATCTAATGGGTTACATGGTCCCCAAGAAAAAATGTATTAAAAAAGGGTAATGCTATGCAAACACTAACCTTGTATTATCCGAATCCGTTACCAATAGGCTTAGCATCATGCAGTTCTATTCCCCCCAAAGAATAATCGCCAATTGATAACGGTATAAAAGGCTGCTTAGGCGGCCTTTTTTTGTTTTATAAACAAATGGGCTTTACATTTGCACCTATCTCAAAGGGGTGCTTCGTAGAGGCTGAGATTATACCCAACGAACCTGGGCAGGTAATGCTGCCAAGGGAGCGCGCGATAAGAAAATGTCAAAAGACGTTGGTCGCGAGGGGTCGGCCCAATAAATGCTGACCTATTTTTGGAAAAATACCGTCTTTAAATAGACAATAATCAATTTTAACTTAGAATAATAGCCCCTTTTATTCGTAATTATTTTTACGGATGAAGACTTTTATTTTTACAATCACTGCTTTTTTTTGGCTATCCATGGGGCTGTATGCCCAACAACAATCGACAGATACTTTAGAAGGCAAAAAAGTGATTCTCGATGAGGTGTTTGTATCGGCCGTTCGGGTTACCAAAGAATCTCCGGTAACCTTTTCCAATCTTACCAAAGAAGATATTAAACCAAGAAATCTGGGGCAGGACATCCCTATACTAATGAATTTTTTGCCATCTGTCGTAACTACCTCAGACGCCGGTGCAGGGGTTGGTTATACAGGTATACGGGTAAGGGGCAGTGATGCTACGCGTGTAAATGTGACCATAAACGGCATACCTTATAACGATGCGGAATCTCAGGGCACCTTTTGGGTCAATATGCCCGATTTTGCCTCATCAACAGAAAGTTTGCAATTGCAACGTGGGGTGGGAACTTCGACCAATGGAGCAGGGGCATTTGGGGCAAGTTTAAACCTTTTGACCGATGGCTTATCTGAGGAAGCGTTTGCACAAATTTCATCATCTATTGGCAGTTTCAACACCCTACGAAACAATGTAAAATTCAGCACTGGTTTAATGAACGACCATATTGAGGTTTCAGGGCGTCTATCACGCATAACTTCTGATGGGTATATTGATCGCGCCAGATCAGATTTGGATTCATACTTTTTGCAAGGTGCATACAAAGATGATAACACCTTGATTAAGGCATTGCTCTTTGGGGGTCATGAGATTACTTATCAAGCGTGGTATGGTATTGATAGGGCTACCTTAGAATCGGACAGAACGTTCAATCCTTCAGGCATTTACACAGATGAGAATGGCAATACGCAGTTTTATGAAAATGAGGTCGATGACTATAAGCAAGACCATTTTCAATTGTTGTGGAACGAACAAATATCAGATTATTGGAGCACCAATTTGGCCCTTCACTATACAAGGGGTCGTGGGTTTTTTGAACAGTTTCGTGAAGATGATGATTTTGAAACCTATGGATTTTCACCACTCAATGTAGATGGAGAAGTGGTCAATACCACTGATTTGATTCGCCGTAGATGGTTGGACAATGATTTTTACGGAACGGTTTTCTCTTCCAACTATAAAAGGGAGAAGCTCAATTTAATTATTGGTGGCGGCTGGAATACTTATCAAGGAGATCATTTTGGAGAAGTTATCTGGGCACGTTTTGCAAGCAATAGTGAGTACAAAGATCGATACTATGACGATACTTCAACCAAGACCGATTTTAATTTCTATACCAAGGCCAATTACCAATGGAATGAAAAATGGTCTTTATATGGGGATATGCAATTTAGGACCGTTGGTTATGAGGCCAATGGAGAGGACACAGGTCTTGTTGATGACACCTTCAATTTTTTCAATCCAAAAGCGGGGATTACCTATGATCTGAACAGAAATAACAATTTCTATTTTTCATATGCAGTTGCCAATCGGGAACCCAATAGAAATGATTTTGAAAATGGAAACCCTAGACCCGAACGTTTGCATGATTTTGAATTGGGGTGGCGTTACCTAGCACCCAGTGTTCAAATAAACACCAATGTATATTATATGAACTATAAAGATCAATTGGTATTGACGGGAGAGTTGAATGATGTGGGTGCGCCGCTTAGGGCCAATGTGGGCGATAGTTATCGTTTGGGATTGGAGGTTGATGCAAACATTCAGCTTGGTGATAAATTAAGTTTGACCCCAAACGTGGCCATCAGTATCAACAAAAACCAAGATTTTGTTTTTCAAAGAGATGGGGTAATACAAAATTTGGGCAATACCAACATTGCCTATTCCCCGCAGTTGATTGCTGGTAATATGTTGACCTTTAGTCCAAAACCCGAACTTCAGTTGATATTGTTGTCCAAGTATGTAGGGGAGCAGTATATGGGTAATATTGACGCCCAAGGGTCTATTTTAGAGGCCTATTCGCAAACAGATTTTAATGTTCAATATGAAGTAAAATGTAACGGCTTCTTGGATACTATCGTTCTTTCGGGCTTGGTCAATAATATTTTTGATGCCAAATTTGAATCCAATGGCTATTTCTTTACGTTTGATGACGACTTTACCAATCCTGGTACAATCACCACAGTTGAAGGAGCTGGGTTTTATCCTCAAGCGGGAATAAATTTTTTAATAGGAGCAACACTTAACTTTTAGTATTGGTCAAAAATATTTTGGATGCTGTATTTTTAAATAAAAAAATATGGCATCCATTTCTTTTTCAAAAAGCAAACCCCTACGATGGGGAATCATTGGTTGTGGCAGCGTCACGGAGCTCAAAAGTGGCCCAGCCTATCAGTTGACCGATGGTTTTGAATTGGTTGGGGTCATGCGTCGAAATTTGGAAAAAGCCAAAGATTACGCACAACGCCATCGAGTCCCTTATTATACCGATGATGCATCGCAAATTATTTAAAACCCTGATATTGATGCCGTCTATGTGGCCACCCCACCCGATTCCCATAAATATTATGGCTTATTAGTGGCGGCAGCTGGCAAACCCTGTTGTATTGAAAAACCTATGGCACCCAATTATGCCGACAGTTTGGAAATTTATCAAGCCTTCAAAGAAAATGATCTTCCTCTTTTTATCGCCTATTATAGAAGGTCTTTGCCTCGTTTTTTAAAGGTCAAAGAATGGCTCGACAAAGGAAATATTGGTGATGTGCGCCATATTCGATGGCACAAAAGTAGAACAGCCAGTGAACTGGATTTAAGCAGGCAATACAACTGGCGAACCGATGCGAAGATCGCCCCAGGAGGTTATTTTGACGACCTCGCAAGTCACGGGCTCAATTTATTCACTTTCTTATTGGGCGATATAGTAGACGCCTCAGGTTTTGCCACCAACCAACAGGGGTTGTATTCCGCCTTCGATGCAATAACAGGAAGTTGGTTGCATAAAAGTGGTGTGACCGGTGAGGGCAGCTGGATTTTTGGAGTTCAAGAAAGACAGGACAAAGAGGAGATTCTTGGTTCAAAAGGAGAAATCCGTTTTTCTGTGTTGGGGGAATTTGATGTGGAACTTAAATCCGCCACCAAAAACGAATCTTTATTTATTGGGCATCCCAAACATTTGCATGAATACCATGTCGCCAATATGAGGGCACATTTTTTGGGAGAAAAAGTACATCCTTCAATGGGCGCTTCAGGCT
>JABDND010000215.1 GCA_013001145.1 Croceitalea sp.
ATCCAAAATTGAAGCTGTTCTTCGGTCTGGATCGCTTCAGCTGCAACAAAAACAAATTCTTTCATGGGTTTACCTGTAAAATCCATAGGCCTCACCTTTTTCATGTTGAGTACCTTATTTATTTTATCACCTATGACACGTACCATTAAATCATCATTAATAACACCTACGGTCATTTTACCCTTGTATAAAAAGGCGATGCCCCCAAACATCTTCTTCTCGGTAAAATTACCATTGAAAATTTTTAGTGCAGCTTGCACCCTTTCTGCCAATAAATGGTTGTAAGCCATAAAAGTGAGTTTTTATTATTTAGATAAATCAATTTAATGGGATTTACCTTAGTGTTGATGAATAAACACTAATGAATTGTTAATACTTATACCTAGCTTTGGCAGCAATATTGGTCTTGGCAAAAGTATTCGCCAAAAATTTATGGTAACCCACAATACCAATCATCGCTGCATTATCGGTACAAAATTCAAATTTGGGAATATAGGTTTGCCAGCCCCATTCTTTTTGTGCCTTTTGCAATCTGGCGCGAATACCTGAATTGGCCGCCACGCCGCCACCTATGGCCAAGCGCGTAATGCCGGTCTGCTCTGATGCCAATTTAATTTTGTCCATTAAGATCTCAAGAATGGTATATTGAATGGATGCACATATATCATTTAAATGGGTTTCAATGAATTTAGGGTCGGCTTTGGTTTGTTTTTGAATAAAATAAAGGATACTGGTTTTGAGGCCACTAAAGCTAAAATTAAGGCCTTCTACCTTGGGTTTTGGAAATGTAAAGGCGTCTGCCTTGCCCAATCGTGCACATTTGTCCACCAACGGACCACCAGGATAGGGCAACCCCAATATTTTGGCGCTTTTGTCAAAAGCCTCGCCAACGGCATCATCCAAGGTTTCACCCAAGACTTCCATGTCAAAATAATCCTTTACTAAAACAATTTGAGTATGGCCACCACTAATGGTCAGTGCCAAAAAAGGAAACTCTGGTTTTGATTGTTTTTCGTCATCAATAAAATGAGCCAAAATATGTGCCTGCATATGGTTTACTTCAATCAAGGGAATGTCAAGTCCTTGTGCCAATGACTTTGCAAAAGAGGTGCCGACCAACAAGGAACCTAAAAGGCCCGGCCCCCTTGTAAAAGCTATTGCCGATAGCTGTTTTTTGTCGATATTTGCTTTGGCCAAGGCTTGATGTACCACAGGTACAATATTTTGTTGATGTGCCCTTGAAGCCAATTCGGGTACGACACCACCATACTGCTTGTGTATTTCTTGAGTGGCAACGACATTGCTGAGAACACGATCGTTACACAAAATGGCTGCCGAGGTATCGTCACAAGAAGATTCAATGGCCAGAATATAAATATCTTTACTTTTCAACTGTTTTGGAACAAAAATTGACCGTACAAAGATAAAGGGTAAATCACTATCAAAAAACTTCGGAAAATATTGATCAGAGTATTGTTGGTGCTACTGCTATTGGTGGTACTCTCATCCATTGTTTTTTCGCTTCCTGTGGTGCAGACCAAAATAGCCCAAAAAGCAACGACCTCGATCAACGAAGAATTTAGAACCAACATCAATATTGGAAGAGTACAGCTTTCCCCTTTTTCATTGAGTACCTACATTAAGGACATCTATATTGAAGATTACCAAAAAGACACTTTGATCTTTATTAAAAAGCTCTCCACTTCTATTTTGAGTGTGAACAATATGATCAACGGTAGACTCGAGTTTGGAGATATCGATGTGAACGGCCTACTTTTTCAAATGAAAACCTATGCCGGCGAAAAAGAGACCAATTTAGATGTTTTTGTTGCCAAGCTTGACGATGGTAAACCCCGTGCACCGGGGACCCCTCCATTTTTTATGTCTTCTTCGGAAATTGCAATTTATGATGGAGCGTACAGGCTCATTGATGAGAATTTGGAAAATACCAGAATTTTGCAATTCAATGAACTCGAAATTTTGGCCGACGACTTTCAAATATTGGGCCCTGAAGTGGGCATGCAAATACTCGACCTTTCCTTAATGAGCAAACGTGGGCTCAGACTTGATCGGCTTCAGACCTATTTTAAGTATACCAAAGAGCAGATGCGCTTTGATTCGCTAAACATTAAAACCCCTCAATCTTCTTTGCAAGGCCAATTGGTTTTTGACTATGAAAGGGAAGATTTTGCCCATTTCCTGGATAGTGTGAATGTGAACGCAAAATTCCAAGATTCTGAAGTGGCCTTTAATGAGATAAATCTCTTCTTTGATGAGTTCGGGACCGATAAAAACGTTCAGTTTTCTTCAGAGTTATCGGGGGTGCTCAACGATTTAAATGTGAATGAACTTACCCTTTTATCAGACAATACAGGAGTAAGGGGCGACTTTAATTTTAAAAACTTGTTTAAAAAAGATGGTGAGTTCATCATGGTGGCCACCTTGGACAACATTACCTCTAGCTATTATCAATTACGCTCACTGCTGCCTAACATTTTGGGCAAACAAATACCTTCCATTTTTCAAAAATTTGGTCAATTCACTATCAGGGGTTCTACTGAAGTCACTGAAAGCTCAGTCAATGCCGAAATAAACTTGAGGACAGATATAGGTAGCAGCTATGCCGATATGCAACTTACCAATATCAACAATATAGATAAGGCCTCTTATAAAGGGTTCATTTCACTGATCGATTTTGACCTGGGAGAATTTATAGATAATCCCAAAGTAGGTAAGACCACCTTAGATGTCAATGTTGAGGGAAAAGGATTTGTAGCCAAATACCTTAATACCGAAGCTATAGGCGAAGTCTACAAAATCAAGTTCAATGATTATGAATACAAGGGTTTAAAGGTATCGGGCTTGTTAAAAGATGAGCTTTTTGATGGAACTCTGGTCAGTAATGATGAAAACTTCAAATTTGATTTTAAGGGATTGGCCGATTTTAGTGCAGAACGTAATGATTTCAACTTTATAGCCAATGTGGATTTTGCAGATTTCAAAAAACTCAATTTTGTCAATGATGCTGTTTCAATTTTCAAAGGAAATGTAAAGATGGATGTCACAGGCACCAATTTAGATGACCTTACCGGAGAAGTAAAGTTTGCCAATACCAATTATCAGAATAAAAATGACACCTACTATTTTGAAGACTTTGCCATTACCTCAACCTTTGAAAAGGATACGGTAAGGAGTATACAGATTATCTCGCCGGATATTATTACGGGCTACCTAAAAGGAAAATTTAAAGTAGATGAGCTGGGCCGCTTGTTTCAAAACTCACTGGGGAGTATCTATACTAATTATAGGCCTTTTGAAATTTCTGATGGGCAAGAGATGACCTTTAATTTTCGTATTTACAACAAAATAGTCAATATCTTTTTTCCTGATATCAACTTTGGTCCAGATACGTTTATCAGGGGCAATATTATTGCCGATGAGGGCGATTTTAAATTGACCTTCAAATCACCTGCCATTGATGCTTTCAAGAATCATTTTGAAGAAATAGAACTAAAAATAGACAACAAGAATCCGCTGTTCAACACCTTTTTATCAGTTGAAAAAATGTCAACGGTCTATTATGATATGCAAGATTTCAACCTGATCAACACTACCCTAAAAGACACCTTGTTTTTTAGAACAGAGTTCAAGGGTGGTAGTCAGTTTGATGACAGTTACAACCTGAACTTCTACCATACTTTTAATCAGAATAATAAATCGGTCATAGGTCTTAAAAAATCAGAAGTAAACTTTAAGGGCAATACTTGGGTCCTGAATAAAAATAGCAATAGGCAAAACAAGGTGATTGTCAACAGAACCTTGGACAGTATTGAAATTCAGGAAATTGTTATGGACAATGAAAAAGATGAGCAAATTCGACTTCGCGGTGAGTTGGCCGATTCTACCTACAAAGACTTGGAATTGCAGTTTAAAATAGTTTCGCTTAACAAAATAACCCCTAGCATCGACAGTTTAAAATTGGATGGCCAGGTAAATGGCTTCTTGAACATTTTGCAAAAAGAAAGCAAGTATCTGCCTTCATCCAGTTTAGAAATCACCGATTTTTCTGTCAATAATATGCTCATGGGCGATTTGGAGGTGGTCATTTTTGGCAATAACGATCTATCTGAATTTGGGGTCAACACTTGGTTGAACCAAAATGGAGAAGAAAAATTCAGTGTTAGTGGTAAGATCAATAATAACAAAACCGAAACCGACTTAGAGCTTATCGCCGCTTTCGATGATTTTGATTTGAGCCCTTTTGCACCCTTGGGTGAAGATATTATTTCAAATATCCGCGGATTTTTAAATGGAAATGCACGAATAACAGGCAATGCCAATAACCCATCCATTGATGGGCAGCTTACCTTGAACGAAGGCGGAATCGGGATTCCCTATTTAAATGTGGACTATGATTTTGCTCCACTTTCCCGTATAAGACTTTATGACCAAACCTTCTCTTTTGAGAATATCGCCTTGACCGATGTGGTCTATGATACCCGCTCAACTCTAAATGGAACCATTAATCACCAGGCCTTCGGAGATTGGAATTTAGACTTGAATTTGAATACCAACAATGACCGATTTTTGATATTGAATACCGAATTTGACGAAGAAGAACTGTATTACGGTACCGGTTTTGTCAATGGTATAGGCACCATTTATGGGCCCACGACAGGCCTTAACATTGAATTTGAAGGGTCTTCAGCGAGGGGTACGGCCTTAAAGATTCCGCTAAGTGATGTGACCAGCGTTGGCGATTATTCCTTTATCAACTTTATTGAAAAGCAAAATACGCAACTCATTGAGGGCCAACGCGTATTGGATAACTATCAGGGCTTGGAACTTACCTTTGACATCGTGGTCACACCCGATGCCGAAGTGGAGATTGTAGTAGATCGCGAAAGTGGCAGCACGCTCAAAGGAACAGGTGAAGGTCTCTTATTGATGGAAATCAATACCAATGGTAAATTTAATATGTACGGCCAATTTATAGTGGTTACCGGAGAGTACAACTATAAGTTTGGTGGAGTGATTGACAAAAAGTTTTCGGTGCGGCCGGGCGGCTATATCAATTGGGAAGGCGATCCCTTATCGGCCAGTTTGAGTATGGATGCCGTTTATTCACTCAACGCCAATCCTGCACCCCTTTTAGATAATCCAGGCTATACAAGGCGAATACCTACCGAGGTTGTAGTGCGGTTGAACGGCGAACTTGAAAGTCCTACTATAGATTTTGACATTGAGTTCCCCGGCACAAGTTCTGTGGTAAAGTCCGAATTGGAATTTGGCTTGCAAGACCCAACCATAGAGCGCAACAATGCCTTCTTCTTATTGGCACAAGGTACTTTTGTCAATAACCAAACAGGTCTCAATCAGCAGGCCGTTACCGGAAATTTGATTCAAACTGCTTCAGGCTTGCTAAATTCAGTTTTAAGCGGCAGTAATGATAAGTTCAATTTTGGGGTATCCTATGAACAAGGATATTTGGATGCCAACTCGGGCATAGATACCGAGGATCGGGTCGGCTTTACGGTTTCAACACAAATTTCCGATCGTATTTTGGTGAACGGTAGGGTTGGTGTACCGGTCGGTGGCGTTTCTGAAACAGTGGTTGCCGGTGATGTTGAAGTACAAATTTTACTCAATGATGATGGTACATTGAGCGCCAAGATATTCAATCGAGAAAATGAAATTCAATTTTTGGCCGAAAGGCAGGGCTATACCCAAGGCGTAGGTTTGTCTTACCAAGTTGATTTCAATACCTTTAGGGAATTAATGTCCCGTATTTTCAAGCCCAAACCTAAGGACGATAAAATAGAAGAAAAACCACCCTTATCAAATGTGATGGGCAAAGACAGTTTGGTGAAGTTTTATGCAAAAAAAGCTCCTCAAAACTAACTTGATTGCATTATTTTGAACGATTTTGGAGGTAAATGATGGCACGAAATCGTTTGCGGTCTCGCTATATTTCAATTTAGGCCTTAGGGCATTTTTTTATTAGGATAAGTTTGCTAGTTTTGATTTTTCAAATCGCGAAATGGCCAATAAAATCAATAAAATAGCCGTACTTACTTCAGGAGGTGATTCTCCAGGAATGAACGCTGCGATAAGGTCTGTAGTACGTACCTGTGCCTACATGAAACTACAATGCGTTGCGGTATATAGAGGTTACCAAGGAATGATCGATGGCGACTTTAAAACCATGGATGCGCGAAGCGTCAACAATATCATCAACAAAGGAGGTACAATACTAAAATCGGCGCGTTGTGAAGAATTTAGAACACCTGAAGGTCGCAAAAAGGCATACGAACAGCTAAAAAAGCACAATATTGACGCCTTTGTGGTCATAGGCGGCAACGGAAGTTTCGCGGGCGCTTTGAAAATAAACGAAGAATTCAATTTTCCCGTAATGGGCATTCCCGGTACCATTGATAATGATATCCTGGGCACCTCATATACCATTGGTTTTGATACTGCCATAAATACGGTGGTCGAGGTCATCGATAAAATACGAGATACAGCAAGCTCACATAATCGACTGTTCTTTGTTGAGGTTATGGGGCGTGATGTAGGTCATATTGCACTTAATGCTGGTGTAGGTGCTGGTGCGGAAGAAATTTTGATACCAGAGCAAAACCTGGGATTGGAACGATTACTCGATTCCTTAAAACGTAGTAAAAAATCGGGTAAATCGTCGAGCATCGTGATTGTTGCCGAAGGAGACAAAACCGGTAAGAATGTTTTTGAATTAAAAGAATATGTCGAGCAACACCTGCCTATTTACGATGTAAGAGTATCCGTACTTGGTCATATGCAGCGTGGTGGGGCTCCAACTTGTTATGATAGGGTATTGGCAAGCAGAATGGGCGTTAAAGCAGTAGAAGCCCTTTTGGAAGGCAAAACGAACTATATGGTGGGTATTAGAGATAGTAAATTGATATTGACACCAATAAGCGAAGCCATTAAGGCACACACGGAAATTGATGAAGAATTGATCAAGGTATCCGATATAATGACAACATAAATAATAATCTATAAAACTAAGAAAATGGCACAAGTGAAAATGGGTATTAACGGATTTGGACGAATTGGACGATTGGTGTTCAGAGAGTCCGTAAAGCGCGATAACGTTGATGTCGTAGCCATAAACGATTTGTTGGATGTGGAACATCTGGCATATTTATTAAAGTATGATTCGGTCCACGGTCCCTTTGATGGCTCCGTTGAAGTCAAAAATGGCCATTTGGTGGTCAATGGAAAAACAGTCCGTATTTCGGCAGAGAGGGATCCCAAAAATTTAAAATGGGACGCTGTAGGGGCTACCTTGGTCGCTGAATGTACCGGTATCTTCACCACTTTGGACACCGCCCAATACCATATTGACGGTGGCGCTAAAAAGGTGGTAATATCTGCACCTTCAAAAGACGCCCCAATGTTTGTGATGGGGGTTAATCACAAGAACGCCAAGGCAAGTGACACCATCGTTTCAAATGCCTCATGTACCACTAATTGTTTGGCACCATTGGCCAAAGTATTGAACGATAATTTTGGTATTGAAGAAGGTTTGATGACCACAGTTCACGCCACCACGGCGACCCAATTAACGGTAGATGGACCATCACGTAAAGATTATAGAGGCGGTCGTAGTGCCATGTTGAACATTATTCCGGCGTCAACAGGTGCGGCAAAAGCGGTCACCAAGGTCATTCCTGCTTTGGAAGGTAAATTGACCGGTATGGCTTTTAGAGTGCCCACTGCCGATGTATCGGTGGTCGATTTGACCGTGCGACTTGAAAAGGCCACATCTTATGATGAAATCAAAAAAGTATTCAAGGCAGCTTCAGAAGGAGAATTAAAAGGTGTTTTGGGTTATACCGAAGATGATGTGGTATCGCAAGATTTTATTGGCAATGCACATACCAGTATTTTTGATGCTGGAGCGGGAATAGAGTTGAATTCCAAGTTCTTTAAATTGATTTCTTGGTATGACAATGAGGCGGGCTTCTCAAACAAGATGCTTGATTTGGCCGTGCACGTTTCAGGATTGTAATTGTAGAACTACTATATATTCCTGAAAATAAAGGTAATTTCCTTATTTTCAGGAATATTTATTTTTATACCTATGGTTTTAATAGTTGACAGTGGGGCCACCAAGTCTGATTGGATTGCCTTGAATGACAAAGGAGAACAACTTTTCATCACCCAAACCCTGGGCCTTAGTCCTGAAGTATTGACCAGACCGGTCATAGAAGATCGGTTGGCGAATAATTTTGAGCTCTCAAAAAATAAGGATAAGGTCACCCAACTATTCTTTTATGGTGCCGGTTGTGGCACCGATCGTATGAAAAGATTCTTGAAGGAGATTTTCAAGGATTTCTTTCCCAAGGCCAAGGCTGAAGTAAGGGAAGATACTTATGCCGCAATCTATGCGACCACCAAAATCGGTTTTCAAGGGATTGTTTGCATACTTGGCACAGGTTCAAACTGTAGCTATTATGATGGCCACCAACTGTTTCAAAAAGTGACTTCTTTGGGGTACATATTGATGGACGATGGCAGTGGTAATTTTTTCGGCAGAAAACTACTACGGGACTATTACTTTCATAAAATGCCACAAGACTTGGGTATCAAATTCGCCAAGGAATATGAGTTGGATGCCGATGTGATCAAAGACCATTTGTACAAACAGCCCAATCCCAATACCTATTTAGCAACTTTTGCAAGATTCATTGTTGAAAACAAGGATCATCCGTATTGCAAAGGAGTTATAGATAAAGGATTCCAGCAATTTGTCAACAATTATATCATGCAATTTGAGTTGGCAACCAAAGTTCCTATCCATTTTGTTGGAAGTATAGCCTATTATTTACGGGAAGAATTGGCCATGGTCATAGAA
>JABDND010000067.1 GCA_013001145.1 Croceitalea sp.
ATAAAATCATTGGTCTGGTAGTTCAGTTGGTTAGAATACCTGCCTGTCACGCAGGGGGTCGCGGGTTCGAGTCCCGTCCAGACCGCAATAGCAGATAACCCTTCATACAATGTGTGAGGGGTTTTTAGTTTTGAAAAGAAAAAGTTCGCTTCCTTATCAATAAATTTAATTTTTGATCTACGAAAAACGATAGGATGTTAACTACTTTGACGATAATTTGTTGTAGGGTTTGTCCAATCCAGCACTGTCTGGATCAATGAATTTGACGATCGCAGACGGTGTTTCGATAAAATGAAAGGTGTTGCCTTTTAAAAGAATGGGCCTTCTCACAAGTTGAGGATTTTCTTGCAATACCTTTAGCCAGCCATATTTGTCAAGTTTAATGTTGGCATTACTGTATTCAGTTATGAAGTCGGGGTGGGACTTGTCAATTAGTTCGGCAATTTCAATGTTTAATCCCTCTGCTATTTCAGTCCATTGAGTACCGGTGATATTATCTTTAGCGGTATCAATGGCAAGTAGTGGTCGTTTGATGGATTGCACATAGCCATGTGTTTGTTTTCCAAGCGTATTTTTTGAATTGTAGTAGAGTTTCACTTGATTTTTATTTTTTGCTATTACGCCCATAATTTGTTCCAAAATTTATATCTAGCTTATGCTCTTTTCATGTTTTACAATAAGGTTGACCCAAATCGGCTAACTAATTGGTAAATTAAGGGTTTTCAATTATTTTTCAGAAAATGATTCTGATTTTCCCTTTAATTTCAAGAAAATCATAATGCCCAATGCGTAATTTAACTTTTATCTTGGTAATGGCCTTAACGAACAGTTTTGCTCAAAAAGAAATTCCACAAAGTATTTTGAAAGAAGCCAAGGTGGCTTTGTCTTTTTATCCCCAACTCGAAAACGTGCCCATCGTTTTTAAATTTAAAAAAAACATCAAAAAATCGACCATGCAGGCACAGCCCATTTTTAGTAGTTTGTTTACTACCCGAAAGAAGCGGAGATATGTGGTATTGATCAGTGAACGATTTAAAATTGCCCAAACTACTTTTTTGACCAAAGACATTCCTGAAGATATCATGATTGGCTGGCTAGGGCATGAATTGGGGCATATAATGGACTATAAAAATAGAAGTAGTTTAAATTTGATATGGTTCGGTATCAAATATTACTTTTCCAGTTCATCCATTAAAGATGCGGAAAGGACGGCCGATGGTTATGCGGTCAATAGTGGTATGGAAAAATATATTCTTAAGACCAAAGACTTTATCTTGAACCAAGCAGGTATTTCTGAAAAGTATAAAGAAAGGATTAAGCGCTTATATCTTTCTCAAGAAGAGATTATGGAATTGGTGGAAGAAAGAGAAGCCCTTAATTTACCTTAAAAGCTTTATTCTTGAGTTTGTACAAAAGATTCCCATTCTTCAAATTTTTCCTCACCCATGACCCTTTCCATCTTAACCTGACCCCCTTTCTTCTTATTCGCGGCGCTCCATTCATGAAAAATAGATGGTGCGATAGTGTGAACTTTGACACCTTGCAAAGCTTTTGATCTGGCTACCTTATAATTTTTGTTCGCCTCTTTTAAGACCATATCCAGATCAGAGGCCAATTTTTTGGTATCAATCTTAGTGTCTGTCCCTAAATACCAAGTATGGTAAAAACCATCATCATACTTTTTTGCACATAAGGTATATTCAGGAATTTGAATGTCGTGTTTTGCCTCAATTTCAGATAATGCGGCATCCAATTTGTTCACTGAAAGCTGCGAACCAACGGTATTTAGAAAAAATTTTGTCCTTCCTGTTATTTTAATTTCGGCGCGTTCAATATCTGTAAATTCAATGGTATCACCAATCATGTAGCGCCAGGCGCCGGCAACGGTGCTCATGATCAAAACATAATCTTGCCCCAATTCAACTTCTGCCAAGGTGTGGGATGGTGCTTCTTTGATCAATGAACCATCTTCGTTGATGACTTCAGCGGTAAAGGGAACAAATTCGAAATAAATACCATTGTTGGTTACCAGCTGCATGGCATCGGTCTCGGGCCGTGCTTGAAAAGCGATAAACCCTTCCGAGGCCAAATAGGTGTCAATGATGGTAATGGGATGGCCCAATAAGGCATTGAAACTTTTCTCATAGGGACCAAAGGCAACGCCACCGGATGTATAAACCTGTAGATTGGGCCATATTTCATGGATGTGTTTTAAATTATGGGCTTTAATTACCTCTTGCAACATCAATTCTATCCATGAAGGGATACCGCTCAGTGCGCCTATATCCCAATTGGGAGCTTTCTCAACAATCTTTTTTACTCTTTCATCCCAATCGTCAATTTCCGCGATATCCTTTCCCGGTTTGTAATATCCTCTAAACCATGAGGGAATATTGCTGGCGCTGATACCACTTATTTCACCTTCCAAGTGATTTTCTTTTGCAGTCAAATCTGTTGAACTTCCTAACATCATGATTTCTTTTTCAAAAAATTCTGCAGGTAGATCAAAATTCTTTAGGGCGAAAACCTGTTGTATACCCGCTTGTTGTATGGCATCAATCATATCTGCCGTTACAGGTATCCGTTTGCTTGTTTTGCCGGTGGTGCCTGAACTAAGCGCGTAATGATCGGGGTCACCTGGCCAGGTTATATCTGTACTTTTTGATTTGTGCTGTTCATTCCACCATTTTTTGTTGATTTGGTCATAATCAAAGTAGGGAATGCGCTTGGCAAACGCTTCTTGTATATTTTTGGATTGAAGAATATTCTTAAAATCGTAATGTTTTCCGAAAGCAGTGTTCGAGGCTTTCTCGAGCAAGTGCAAGAGTACATCTTTTTGTTCTTCAACAGGATTTCTATCGGACGAAATGTAACCTTTTGCATGGATCAGTCCTTTAATTATGTTCCCTAAAACTGGCATATTCAATCAGTATTATTGTTAAATGGAGAAAGCGGCGAACTCTTTCGCCCCTAATGTATACTTATTTTGTCTATTGGCCATTGACAATCCGGTGCTCATGTTTTTCTATTGCCATTTTGATGTTTTCACAACGATTTTCAATTTTTGATAATTCTAACTCGATGGCATTATTGAATAGCTCTTTGATCGGCGAAAATTTCGGCATTTGATGATTAGTTCAAAGCGTTAATCCTTAGTTTTACTCCGTTCGACAACTAAATATTTTCTCCTTGGTAAAATTCACTGTTTACATGTTCATGTGCTTTTTTGTTGCTCAGGTGCATTCACAAGCTCAATCCATAAAAGCCAAAAAGGGTAGTTTTGCTATTGATAAGAGCAAGAATATTATTGTTTGGCACCAAAGTAATATTGATGCGGTAGTATTGGTCAAGAACATAAAGGGCTTTAGATTCAGGAATAAATACAGGTTCAATAAACCCATAACATCCTTATCACACAACAAAAAGTACCAACTAAGTAGAAAAGGCAAAACATTTGATTTATACATTTCAAAACTGCCACTTGTTCAAATTGAGGTAGACACCCCACTCAACAAAGACACAAAAGTGTTGGGCAGTTATAAGTACTACAATAAAAAAA
>JABDND010000005.1 GCA_013001145.1 Croceitalea sp.
GGAAGGGGTGTGCTCCATTAATTCCAAGGCCCTGTGCATGGCCAAAATAGAGGCATTGAGGATATTGATTTTATCAATCTCAGCTTCAAATACATGACATACGCCGTAACAGATGGCATTATCTTCCAAAAGGGGCTTTAGTAAATTTCTTTTGTTTTCTGAAAGCTGTTTTGAATCGTTTAGGATATTGTTGGTGAAATTATCAGGAAGAATAATGGATACAGCAGTGACCGGGCCTGCAAGGCAGCCCCGGCCAGCTTCATCTGTACCTGCTTCATTTGGGTATCTAAATTTTGAAAATAAGCTACCCAAATGCAAAATTAATTTACCCTAAACTCAAAAACTTCGGAGGTAGAGGTGTTACCAGCACTATCCGTTGTAATCACTAGCCAATAGTATATAATGCCTGAGGTGACTTCAACATTGGGCAAGGCCTCTTCGGCAGTTACGCCTATTGAGGTGGTTGTTGCGGCGTCTGTACCAAAGAACACTTCATAAGAGACAATGTCATCATCCACATCACTACCGCTCCAAGTCAACTCCACAGTTTCGGTGGCCGCAATATTGGCACCTCTAGAAGGGCTTACTGCCTCCGCAGGAAAAGGCGCATAATTTTCAATGCCCGGTCCTTCATTATAAAACCGAAAAGTAGCACTTTCTGCTGTTGTCGTATTTCCTTGATTACGAGAGGTCACAGACCACGAATAAGGAGCGCCGCGTTCTAAGGTTATATCGGCCTCTGTAGTGGTCGAATTGGCAAATGTTGAGGTGTTAGTGTTCAAATTGGTAACAGTTACCGAATATGAAGTGGTATTTGCCGAGGCGTTCCATTCAAACGTAATTGTACTTTCATTTTCATTGTTAACATTAACTACACCCGTATTGCACTCGGTATCATTCTCTGGAAAAACCAAAGTTGTGGCTGATGGGTCAGGTATCACTACCGGTTCATCATCGGTTCCTCCGCTAGGTGGCGGTGGTGGCGAATCGTCGCTTGAACTACTGCTACTGCATCCTACAATAGCCAGAGCTAGAAATAAACTACTTATATGTATAAACTTTTTCAATTTCATCTTTTGATAATTTTGTAATTCAGTAACGAGTTGTCTGTTTTAATATTCAATAGATAAATCCCGTTGGGAAATCCAGAGATATTCATCCGCACATAACCATTATTGGGACTGTGTGCTTTTTTGAAAACTTGCTGCCCTGTGGTGGTAAAAATTGCCGTTTCCACATTCTCGAATTCATCAGAACCTAAAAATACATTCAACTCACCATTGGCCACAGGATTGGGATATATGAATATTTTTGAGGTCAGGACAATGTTTTCCGTATATATGCCTTGGCAATCTTTGTCTGTACGGACCAAAAGCTGGTTCTCTACTTTGTTCAAAGGTAAAGTGATTTCGCTCTCTGTGGTGATAAACGCCTCCCCGTTCAATTCAATCAAATATTCTTTACCTCCTTTTAAATTTAAGGTTACCTCATCTGCCAATGAACTTATTTTAGAATCTACGCCCAAAGCTTCTGGTTGGGTTACAACAAGATCAAAACAACGTTGATAATTGGCCTGGCCTTCCACTGATATACAAAGGGTATAGTTACCCGCAGTTAAGTCGGCAAAAGTTGCCAGATCACTAAAAGCTATGACTACATCATTCGATTCGGCATCTGTTAATGTGGCCGTGTAGTTCAGGGTATTTGTCGTGTTAATTTCTATGCTACCGTTATCGGTTCCTATACATGACTCACCAGTTGTTTTTAAGGTGAAATTATCTGCTGGCAATGAGAAAACCTCACAGCCATTTACATCGATTACCGCACCCAGTGGTGTATCATCGCATTGATCCAAATCGTTTGGTATACCATCGTTGTCTAAATCATCATCACATAAATCTCCAATACCATCACCATCACCATCTGCCTGATCGGCATTGGCAATCAACGGACAGTTGTCTACATCATCCAAAATACCGTCGTTGTCATCATCGGGATCACATACATCACCCTCACCATCATTATCATTATCCGCTTGATCGGCATTGGGTATGGTAGAGCAATTATCATCTACATCTAAAACACCATCATTGTCGTCGTCGTCATCATCTTGAAAACCTTCCAGAATAAAATCATCAATAATGACACCCTCTTGATTCACAAAAGGATCAGATATAAAAACAATGGCAAATTGAATATTGGTTTCGTTGGTCAAATCAGTTTCTCCGCGAACGGCATTGACCTCAAAATCGTAAGTGTATTTGGTCATGGTGGCATTGGTCCCCGTCCATTGTCGGCCTGGGCAATTTTGACAATCATCATCGCCCGCGGGATCATTAACGCGGTCACTGTTGTACCAATTGGGTTGGCTACCCAATTCACCTAAATAATCAAAGGTTTCAAAGTTGTCAATGGAATAAACCACAAATACCACATCCCAATTCTCTTCCAAATCATAGGCCATTTGAAAACTCAATTTTGGGGCCACTATCGTTGATAGGTCGTAACAACCGCTAAAGATTGCCGCCGTGGTGGCATCAGGATGGTTTCCATCCAAATTGGTGGCATACACCTGTGTGCCAGAACTTGCAGTGTTCAACAATGTACCGGTAGGTATACCACGTTCCCATAATCCCTGCCCTGCTACAGGTACAATTCCTGCAGTATTGTAAGCGAAAGGCGAAGTTTCCTCTGTCTCCATGTCAAACAATTGATCACCAGTACTAAAGGTGTTGGCTATAAATGTGTTTTGCGCCGCATTGTTATCTGCATAAGCATCATTGGCTATAGATACGGTAACAGATAGCTGGTCAATGACTCCTTTTTCGCTAGTTATAGCAGGAAGATTGAAACTTGCCGTATCACCACTTATTATGGTTTCTGAAATAGTTAAATTTTGATCGACGCCATTATTGATGTTGTAATTGACATTCACCTCTGTTATGGTATTGACCCCATTATTTTGAATTATTACTTCTGGTACTACCTCTTCGCAGGTAATTGTACCGGCAATAAGATTGACCGCTACAATTTTTACGTCGTCGTCCGGTATTTCTATTGGAATAGGCGATTGCCACACTCCGCGCCCATAGGTGCTGCCAATTAAAAGACCGTCATCTGGGCTGATCTCTAAATCCGAAACCCCTGTGTTGGGTAGATTGGTCGAATAGTCTTCCCACTGGTTTAAGGTATCGTCTATACGATATACCCCTAAACTGGTTCCAACATAAACGGGATTATTGCTATTTCTAGGTTGGTGAACTACACAAAAATATGCCTGGTCAACTGGCAAATCATAGGTTATATTCTCTTTGCTCACAAGGTCATTGCCATTTACAGTGACGCGATATACCGCTCTCACACTGGGCTGTGCAAACTGAGGGCTACCATTTCCAATTCTATTTGAGGTCGTAAGGTAAACCACGTTGCTGTCATTATTGTTGATGGCAATGTCTGAAATTTGGTCATCAAATGGGTCATCAACTTCATTGATCAAAATAAAATCTTCACCACCGTTTTCCGATCGATATAAATTTCCTTGATCGGCTGCATACATGATCAACGGGTTATTGGGATCAA
The DNA here is from genome assembly GCA_013001145.1 of Croceitalea sp. Taxonomy (GTDB): domain Bacteria; phylum Bacteroidota; class Bacteroidia; order Flavobacteriales; family Flavobacteriaceae; genus Croceitalea. The sequence continues at coordinate 3,580 of JABDND010000005.1, forward strand.
TTTCTAAATCATCGATATTATTCCCTTGGGCAAAAAAGCCCGAAATACGTTCCCACTGGTCACCTACTAATTTGTAGACGGCGGAATAGGCTGCATAAACGTTTCCTTCATTGTCCAAAGCCAAAGGGGTGATCCAGTTACCTGAAATGGGACCAGAACCCGTATCAGGAGAATCTAGGTACCCAACACTTTGACCTAAATTATTGGTAACTACCAATGGATCCCCAAATTGAATAAAGCCATAGGCTACATTACTGTTGGTAGGATCTATCTCATAATCCATGCCATCACCACCCGAATAATTGTTCCATTCATTATTATTGAATACCAAGCCTGCATTATCTTGGGTACCACCAACTATTTTACTGGCATCGTTTTTCGCGATACCTATGCGATAGAACTGTGTCACGGCAAGACCGTCATTATAGTCGGTAAATGAAGCACCTTCATCGTCGGAAACATATATACCACCATCTGTGCCGGCATACAATTTACCGTTGAAAAACTTGAGGGTGTGAATGTCTGCATGGGTATAATTGGCGTTGTTGATGAACCAACTATTCAATTGCGTAAATAGGTCGCCGCCATCAGTACTCTTCCACATATTGATGACCCCAGTATAAATAACGTCTGGATCGGTAGGCGATACAGCTATCGCCAAGTCATAGGAGGTTTGATTTCTCTCAAACCCAACGGTATTATCAGTTAAGGTAAAGGTCAAACCACCATCAACCGATTTAAATAAGCCTTCATAGCCACCATTGACATTTGAATTATTGGCCGCCAAAATATATACCACTTCTGGATCGGCAGGTGTTACGCCGATTACTGCTCTTCTCCAACTGGTAGCCAAGCCTTCTTCTATTTCTACAAAAGTCTCACCACCATCAATAGACCTAAAGTAGGAGTTGGCCTTGACAGCATATATTGTATTGGGGTCGCCTGGCTTTAATCTAAAGTCAGTTATATCACCTGTCAATTTTACCGTAAATGTTACCCCCGCATCGTCCGAACGTTGCAGGCCATCTGTTCCAGCGACCCAAATTCTATTGGAGTCATTAGGGTCAATAAAAATTTCGTTCAAGGTGTCAAATGTATCCTGGGTATCGGGTCTTATTCCGGTAACGTCCCAAGTCGCCCCCCCGTCAATAGATTTGAACACCCCTATACTATACGAATCCGAAGCATCATCATCACCTGTAGTTATATAAACCGTATTCGAGTCATTGGGGTCAATGGCAATACCAGAGACACCAATTTGAGGAAATTCATCAAAAAGATTTACCCAATTCGCACCAGCATCAATGGTCTTCCAGATACCCCCAGATGGGGCCCCTACATACCAAATGTTTTCGTTGTTGGGATCAACGGCAATGGCATTAAGTCGTCCTATGCCCGGCAAAGATGTGTTTAATTCACCAATGTCTACTGGACCAACAATGCTCCAGTTGCTGGTGGGGTTCACGGGCCCGGTACTCATTTCTTTGTTTTCCCAACTCTGCCATAATTCTTTGGCCGTGGGCAAATAGCCATCTGGTTTTACAAAATGTTTCCAATAGTTACGCCAGCGCATAAAGGGCTTATAACCTGTACCTTTTACGCCTTTTTCTTTATCCTCCCAATATTGGTCAAATGCGGCTGTAATTTCTTCAAATTTGTAAATCTGTTTAGTGGCTGCGCTCGAGTTTGAGACAGCTTTTGTAGTCGTTGATTTAGCTTGGCTTTTGCTCAATTCAACCATCCACGGGGCATTTTTATTGTATTGTGAATAAGTGAAAACAGAGCATAGTACTGCCAGCAGTAGTAATTTTCTTTTCATTTAATTTTTTTATGGTCTACTAAAATATGCATTTTTTTGCTTTTCAATGAAAAAATGCCATAATGTGCGTAAAAGCCAGATTTAAATAAAAGAAAGGATTCGTGATCCCTTAAACTTTCACATTTTGTTACCAACTAAAATAAATACCTTTGCTTGGCTAAAGACCCAAGATGAGATATTTCATTCTTCTGTTATTCATTTTTACAACATCTTCATTGGCGGCCCAAATAGACTCTATTCCATTTAAAAGAAAATTGGACAGCAGTAAGGTCGATAACCGAAAGGCAAAAAAGCAGAAAGAAACGAGAGCCATTACCATCGCAGATTATAAAACGATTACATTGAATCGCGATACCTTGGCTGTTGATACTTCCTTGACCATCCGTAAAGAATATAAATACAATTACCTAAGAAGAGATGACTTTGAACTCATTTCGTTTTCGAATATTGGACAAAGTTTTAATGCCTTGGGCCGCGATTTTGAGAACAGAACGCTTTACCCAAAAATTGGAGCCAATGCAAGGCATATTAGTTATTTTGAAGAAGAAGATATTCTTTATTATAATGTGCCCACTCCGCTAACAGAGCTGTTTTTTAAAACAACCTTGGAAACCGGCCAATTATTGGATGCGCTCCTAACCTTCAATACTTCAGAGCGAACGAATTTCTCGCTGGCCTACAAAGGATTTAGGTCAGAAGGTAAATACCAATTCAACCAAGTGGAATCAGGAAATTTTAGGGCCACTTTTAACTATCGCACAAAAAATAACCGTTATTGGGTGCGCGGGCACTATGCCTCCCAAGATTTAGAAAATGAAGAAAATGGTGGGCTCTTAAATAAAGAGTTGCAATTTGAATCTGGTGACCCCCAATTTATTGATCGATCTCGCATTGACATGGTCTATACCAATGCCGATAACCGTATTCTGGGGAAGCGCTATTTCCTTGATCATCAGTATAATTTATTACGGCCTAAACAAGATAGTTTGGGCACCAGAACCACCTCATTGGGCCTAGGGCATCGTTTTAGTTATGAATCCAAGTTTTATCAGTTTAATCAAAGTACCCAAAATGATACTTTTGGCGAGGTGTTTGAAAGCCCAGTGGCCGATAGGGCTACTTTAAAAACTTTGTACAATCAGGTATCGGCTAACTTTTCGAATAAAACATTGGGCCAACTGGCTGGCAATATCAATTTTTACAACTATCAATATTTTTTTAATAGCATACTAATTAATGACGAACAAACTATACCCAATAAAATAGAGGGCGATGAAATTGCCCTGGGGGCAGACTATCAAAATCGAATTGGAAGACTACACTTAAAAGGTGGTTTTAGATATGCTGTGGTAGGTGATTTGACAGGAACTTTATTTGATGCTTCGTTGCTTTACCAGATAAACGACAATAACAAAATAATTGGCGGTATCCACGGTTCTTCTCGAGCACCCAACTTCAATTTTTTATTGTACCAAAGCGATTATCAAAATTTTAACTGGCAGAATAAAGATGTATTTGAGAAACAACAACAGCAATCCTTAAATTTCATTTATGATTCCAAGAAATTGGGTGTGCTTGACGTTAAATACTCATCGATTGATAATTACAGTTATTTTGGTATAAATGATGAGATTACAGAGGATGATTATACCAATGGAGTAGAGAATGCATTTGTGCGCCCTTTTCAAGAGTCAAACACCATTAATTATTTGAAGCTGAAGTATGCCAAAGAATTTAAATGGCGTAAATGGGCTTTCAATAACACTATAATGTACCAAGAGGTTACCCAAGATAATAAAGTGCTCAATCTACCACAGCTGGTAACGCGCAACACCATATATTATTCAAGTGATGTTTTTAAAAAGGCCATGTTTGTGCAAACCGGCATTACATTGAAGTATTTCTCGGAATACCATATGGACGCCTACCACCCATTGTTGGGCGAATTTTTCGTTCAAGACCGTGAAAAACTCGGCGGCTTCCCCATGTTGGACTTTTTCATCAATGCCAAAGTCCGACAAACCCGTATATATTTAAAGGCCGAACACTTCAATTCCTCCTTTAGTGGCTATAACTTTTATGCCGCTCCCAATTACCCATATCGCGATTTTGTCATCCGTTTTGGCTTGGTATGGAATTTCTTTTCATAAAATTCTGTTAGTTTATGATTCTTAGCACTTGATAATCAAGCCTATATTTATTTTTTACAAAAGCTTGAAAAAATTAATTCGGTAAGTTTTGTCGGATAAATAAAACCTTTCTATATTTGCACCCGCTTTGCAGGTGATGCAGGGATGAGGAAAGGCAGATTGGCATGCCCTCGAGGGGTGTTTTTTTGTTTTTTTGGAGAGAAAGAAGTTCATATACATATTGGAAATAGACAGCGTAAAAGAGAATAATTATTAAAGAACCATTTTGACGTCAAAGGACTTTTAGATGTGTTGCATTGGGTGTCGAGACATTCAAAGATCAACAATGAA
>JABDND010000021.1 GCA_013001145.1 Croceitalea sp.
GTGTTTCCGACCCCGATATTTCAGGAATCGCCACCTTTGAAGAGCGTGTCAACGGTGAAGCATTGGCCACGGTTGCCCTTCAAAATACCAGTGCTGGCGAAATGCACCCAGGTCATATTCATTTTAATACCGCGGCCGAAGGTGGCGATATTGCAGTTTCCTTAATTCCTGTAAATGGAGCGACCGGTATGAGCAAAACAAACATCAATGCCCAAGATGATGGTACAAGTTTAGGATATAGCGCACTCTTGAATTTTGATGGCTATATCAATATTCACTTTAGTGCCGATGATTTGGGAACCTTAATCGCACAAGGCGATATTGGCCAGAACGAACTAACAGGAATGTCGAAAGTTTATGAATTGGGAAGTGTTTCCGATCCTGATATTTCAGGTACGGCCACTTTTGAAGAACGTATAAATGGTGAAGCCTTGGCTACCATCGCTCTTGAAAATACACCAGCGGGCGGTTCACATCCTGGTCATATACATTTTAATACGGCCGCAGAGGGTGGTGGTATTGCTTTTACTTTTGTAAATGTGAACGGTGATACAGGCATTAGCCTTACCAATGTAGCCATGCTGGATGATGAAACTGCTTTTGGATATGCGGATATTTTAGATTTTGATGGCTATATCAATATTCATCTTAGTGCCGAAAATTTAGCCACCTTGATTGCACAGGGCGATATTGGGCAGAATGAATTGACAGGCATGTCAACGGCGTATCCCTTAGGCGAAGTAGATGTTCCGGGTATTTCGGGCACGGCCACCTTTTTTGAAAGAATCAATGGCGAAGCCTTGGCCGAAGTACAATTGCTGAATACAACCGCAGGGGGTCTTCACCCTGGTCATATACATATGAATGATGCAGCCACAGGCGGTCCTATCGCGTTTACTTTGGCATCTGTTGTTGGAGCCACTGGTAACAGTAAAACCAATGTAGCTGTCTTGGATGATGGAACAGCATTTGGCTATGAGCAAGTATTGACCTATGATGGTTACATCAATATTCATTTAAGTGCCGAAAATTTAGGGACTCTAATCGCTCAAGGTAATATTGGAGCCAATTTTGATGCTGATGGTAACAGCTCAAAAAATTACGATGTCACCAATAACGGGGCCACTTCATATGTGTTCAATGGGGAAGGGCAAACCGATGCCCAGAACCCATCATTGACCTTGGTGCGGGGAACTACCTATACCTTTACCATTGATGCTTCTGGACATCCATTTCTTATTAAATCGGTGCAGGGAAATACCAACGCCAATGCTTATAACAACGGGGTGACCAACAATGGCGCTGAAAACGGCACTGTCACTTTTACGGTACCCATGGATGCCCCCGACACTCTATATTATAATTGTCAGTTTCATTCTTCAATGACAGGGACATTTACAATAACAGATTAATTGTTTGCCCCAAGTTTACAAAAACCCATCTTGAAAGAGATGGGTTTTTTTATTGAAATATGACAAATTAGGTCTAGTTATCTAAATACAGGTCTACCAAGCCCTCGGGGGTTTCAACAAAGATGGTTTTAGAGGCACGGTCCAATTTCGTTATAATCTCATCGTTGACGGGTATCAATAATTCTTTTTCGCCTTTTTTTGCTTCAAAAAGTACCTGTGAGGCGCTGTCGTTGATGGCGGTTATTTGGCCAATGTCACCATGGTTCTTATCCATGAGGGTGAAACCGATAACTTCATGGTAATAAAATTTGTTGCCTTCAAGGGGAGGTAGCATGCTCAGGGGAAGATACAGTTCTTTCCCTATCAATCTATCGGCCGAGGCCTCATCTTTAACCTCCTCAAAATCTATTCGCAACAGGGCCGATTTGTGCAAGCGGCATCTATCAATAAAAAATGGAACCAGATTTTGTCCCAATTGAACAAAGACTGATTCCATATTTTCGTAAATCTCCGGTTCATCGGTATCGAGTTTGACCAATACCTCCCCTTTGAAACTATATTTTGATACCACCTTGCCCAAGAAGAAACAGTCTGCCTTGTGCATGGTATTGTATTACTCTTTAGCAGCTTCTGCTTCGTCGGCGTCGGCAGCTTTGTCTTCGGCAGGAGTTTCGGCGACGGCCTCTTTGGCTTTTTCCACAACTTCTTCAGTGACTTCAGCCGTTTTCTCAACCACTTTCTCTGCCACTTCCTCAGCCTTTTCGGCAACTTCCTCAACATTCTCGGAAACTTCTTCGGCAACTTCAGCCGTTTTTTCAACTACTTCCTCAGCAACCTCTTCTGCCGTTTCTGCAACCGCTTCTGTGGCCTCTTCTACCTTAATGGCAGCTTCTTCAATAACCGTTTCCTCTTCAACCTCTGGCAGGGCTGCAGCGGCTCTTTTGTCACTGTATTCTTTTTCAGCCTCCAAAGCTTTGCTCTTGGCTTCTTGCTCCGCTTTGCTCAATCCATCTCTCTTGGCTTGAACAGCGGCTTCTTTTTCTTCTACCCAAGCTGTAAACTTGGCTTCGGCTTGTTCTTCGGTCAATGCACCTTTGCGGACTCCACCCAATAAATGATGTTTTAAAAGAACTCCTTTATAAGAAAGTATGGCCCTAGCCGTGTCGGTAGGTTGTGCACCGTTGTTCAACCATTTTACTGATCCATCAATGTCAAGATCAATACTGGCTGGATTGGTATTGGGATTATAAATACCCAACTTCTCTAAAAATTTACCGTCTCTTTTTGCTCGGGAGTCTGCGGCAACGATCCAATAGAAGGGTTTTCCTTTTTTACCATGGCGTTGCAATCTAATTTTTACTGGCATATCACATTAATTTGTAGGGTGCCCGACCCTGATTATTAATTCTTTTATTTCGCTTGTGGTTTAAGCGGGTGCAAATATACGTTTATTTTAAAATTACACAACTACCCCTCATTTAAATTGTTAAATGGATTAACATTTAAAAAGAATGAAGTTAAACCATAGTTAAAGTGATTTAAATACTTGATATTCTGATAAATACCTGTATCTTAAATAGTGTAAGTTATTGAGAGACAATAACAAGATTAATTAAAAATGTAGTAGAATAAATGAAGTATACCGTAGAAATGTCAAACAAACTAAATGAATTATTAACCAAAACATACGATGCTGAAAAAGGCTTTAAGGAAGCCGCCGAAAATGTAGACAATACAGTCATCAAAGAGTTTTTTGAAGAACGAGCCAAACAGCGATACAATTTTGGCCATGAATTAAAAGAAGAAATTAAGGCTTTTGGACAGTCACCAGATAAAGGTGGCAGCACCAAGGGCGATTTGCACAGAGCTTGGATCAATTTAAAAACCTTCTTTAGCACCAACAACGAAGAAGCCCTGCTGCAGGAAGTGGAGCGCGGAGAAAAAGCGGCCATAGAAACCTATAACGATATCTTGCACGATAAAGATTTTGTATTGCCACCCTCTACCGAGAGTTTATTGATGCGCCAAAGAAATGCCATCAGGGAAACCCTGGAAATGAGCAACTTATATGAGAACGCAGTTTCATAAACTAGTTTTCAACATAAAATAACGAAAACAGGGCCTGGCCCTGTTTTTTTTGGTTGATAACTCATCACAATTCCTTTTTAAAGAAAGCGGTGTTTTGGGTAATTTTAGCCCTTGCACAAACAAGTGTTTTGCCACTGCTTTAATAGTTAGTTTTATACCATGTACCTAATCTTCGATACTGAAACTACCGGACTTCCCAAACGTTGGGATGCCCCCATCACCGACACTGATAACTGGCCACGCTGCATACAAATTGCATGGCAATTACATGACGACATGGGCAAATTGGTGGACCATCAAGATTTTTTGGTGAAGCCCGATGGGTTCAACATTCCCTACGAGGCGGAACAAATTCACGGTATATCAACAGCATTGGCAACAGAAAAAGGCGTGCCCTTGAATGAGGTTTTGCAGAAATTCAATGATGCCCTCGACCAGGCCAATTTTATTGTTGGTCAGAATGTGAGTTTTGACCTGAACATCATGGGGGCCGAGTTTCACCGTTTGGCAATTGAAAACAACCTACAATCCTTGCCCGTATTGGATACTTGTACCGAGGCCACAGCTGAATTATGTCAAATTCCTGGGGGTAGGGGCGGTAAATTTAAATTGCCTACCCTTACCGAACTTCATGAATACTTATTCAACGAACCCTTTAATGAAGCGCACAATGCAACAGCTGATGTGGAGGCGACCACTCGCTGCTTTTTGGAGCTGGTTCGCAGAAAGCACTTCACCCAAGAGCAGTTGGACGTTCAGCCTGATTACTTTCAGAACTTTTCAGAAGCCAACCCTCAAGAAATTACCTTAATTGGCCTCAAACACATCAACCTAAAAAAGGCCTCTAAAAAAATCGCGGATGCCCTTTGGGAAAAAGATACGAGTGGCATAACCAAAGAAACGCTGGCCGAGAACATAAAAGATTTGGCCGAGGTGGATTTTGTGCATCTGCACAACCATACCCAATTTTCGGTGTTGCAGTCGACCATGAGCACCAAGGAGCTGGTGAGCCAAGCGGGCAAGGCACAAATGCCGGCAGTGGCCTTGACCGACCATGCCAATATGATGGGGGCCTTTCATTTTGTAAAAGAAATCAAAGCTCACAATAAGGCAGTAAAAGAAAAAAAGGCAAAAGCGGCAGCCGATGGTGAGCCTGAAACAGCGCGTGAGATCATTCCCATATTGGGTTGCGAGTTTTTTGTTTGCGATGATCATACGAATAAAAATGTTAAAGACTATGGCTATCAAATAGTGCTGCTGGCCAAAAACAAAAATGGCTACCACAACCTCGCCAAGATGTCTTCCATTGCCTATACCGATGGGTTCTATTATGTGCCCCGTATTGATAAATCCATCATCGAAAAGTATAAGGACGATATCATCGTACTCTCTGGCAATCTTTACGGCGAAGTGCCCGCCAAAATTTTAAATGTAGGAGAAAAACAGGCCGAAGAAGCTTTGCTTTGGTGGAAAGAGGTGTTTGGCAATGACTTCTATTTAGAGATCATGCGGCATGGACAAGAAGATGAAGATCGTGTGAACAAGGTATTGGTGCAAATGGCCAAAAAGCATGAGGTTAAATTGGTGGCCACCAACAATACCTACTATGGCACAAAAGAAGACGCCGAGGCCCATGATATTCTTTTGTGTGTTAAGGACGGCGAAAAACAGACCACCCCTATAGGCCGAGGCCGAGGGTACCGTTATGGCCTGCCCAACCAAGAATATTATTTTAAGTCGGGCGATGAAATGAAGGTGCTCTTCAAAGATATCCCCGAGGCCATTTTCAATCTACAGGAAATCATTGATAAAGTGGAGCCGTTTGATCTGGCACGAGAAGTATTGCTCCCTAAATTTGATATACCACAAGAGTTTTTGGTTGATGAAGATGGGGCTGATGGTGGTAAACGCGGTGAGAATAAATACCTAAAGCACATCACCTATGAAGGTGCTAAAAAGCGTTATGGAGAAATTACGCTAGAGATTGGTGAGCGTATAGATTTTGAGTTGCAAACCATTGAAAATTCCGGCTACCCGGGCTATTTTTTAATAGTAGAAGACTTTATACGTGAGGCTCGCAACATGGATGTGTCCGTAGGTCCGGGCCGTGGGTCTGCAGCGGGTTCGGTAGTTGCCTATTGTTTGGGAATCACCAATATTGACCCTTTAAAATACGATCTGCTTTTTGAGCGTTTTTTAAATCCGGATCGGGTATCCATGCCCGATATTGATATTGATTTTGATGATGAGGGTCGCGGTAGAGTCATGGATTATGTCATCAATAAGTATGGATCAAATCAGGTGGCACAGATTATCACCTATGGTACCATGGCGGCCAAATCATCCATTCGTGATACAGCGCGCGTATTGGACCTGCCTTTAAACGATGCCGATCGTATTGCCAAATTGATACCCACCATGGGCAAATTGAACAAAATTTTTGGGATTGATGAGGCGGACTTGAAGAAAAAATTCAGACCGGACGATTTGGATAAGATTAACCAACTCTTGAATATATCGGAAGGTGATGACCTTGAGGGCCGTACCGTGAACATGGCCCGTGTATTGGAAGGATCACTTCGTAATACAGGAATACATGCCTGTGGGGTCATCATAACACCAGATGATATCACCAATTTTGTGCCCGTGGCCACAGCCAAAGACTCGGACCTCTACGTCACCCAGTTTGACAACTCCGTAGTGGAAAGTGCAGGCCTGTTGAAAATGGACTTTTTGGGCCTTAAGACGCTCACCCTTATAAAAGACACAGTCAAAATAGTTAAGGCACGTACGGGAATCGATTTAGACCCCGATGCTTTTCCGTTGGATGATGAAAAGACTTACGAGCTCTTTCAAAGGGGCGACACTGTAGGCATTTTTCAGTATGAATCCATAGGGATGCAAAAACATCTGAAAAATCTAAAGCCCACTGTTTTTGACGATCTAATTGCCATGAACGCTCTCTATCGCCCTGGGCCGATGGAATATATACCCAGCTTCATCGCCAGAAAACATGGTGATGAAGAAATCACTTATGACCTTCCCGTTATGGAAGAGTTTTTGAAAGACACCTATGGGATTACGGTCTATCAAGAACAAGTGATGCGCTTGTCTCAAAAAATAGCAGGTTTTTCAAAGGGTGATGCCGATGTGCTGAGAAAAGCCATGGGCAAAAAGATTTTTGCATTGCTACAAAAATTGCAGCCACAGTTTTTGGAAGGCGGGGTAAAAAACGGGCACCCAGAAGAAGTTCTCAACAAAATATGGAAAGATTGGGAGGCCTTCGCTTCTTATGCCTTCAATAAAAGCCATTCTACCTGTTATGCCTATATCGCCTACCAAACGGCTTATTTAAAAGCGCATTACCCAGCCGAATATATGGCCGCAGTACTTTCCAATAACATGAATGACATCAAGCAGGTGACTTTCTTTATGGAAGAATGCAAGCGTATGGGTCTTGATGTTTTGGGGCCCGATGTCAACGAGTCATACTACAAATTTGCCGTCAACAAAGACAATGCCGTGCGTTTTGGCATGGGTGCCATTAAGGGAGTGGGGCGAGCTGCCGTAGAAAGTATAGTTGAAGAACGTAAGAACAATGGCCCTTATAGTTCGGTTTTTGATTTGGCCAAAAGGGTAGATCTTAGGGCGGCCAATAAAAAGGCATTTGAAAATCTGGCCTTGGCAGGTGGTTTTGATTCTTTGAGTAATGCACATCGTGCGCAATATTTTCATGATGAGGGTGATGGGGTAACCTTTTTGGAAAAAGTAATCAAGTACGGGGCCAAGTTTCAAGAGAATGAAAATTCATCACAAGTAAGCCTCTTTGGTGATGCCAGCGAGGTGCAAATACCTGAACCAACCATACCGCCTTGCAATGAT
>JABDND010000023.1 GCA_013001145.1 Croceitalea sp.
GAATTCTACAAGGTATAGGACTTTCTTCGGCAAGGACCATAACCATCTCCATTATCCGTGATCTTTATAAAGGTGATTTGATGGCTCGTGTCATGTCTTTTGTCACCGCATTTTTTATACTAGTACCTGTTGTGGCACCGGCGTTGGGCAAATTAATATGGATATGGCAAATTGGCAAGCCATATTTTATGTGCAACTTATTTTGACCGTATTGGTAGGTATTTGGTTTTGGAAACGACAAGCTGAGACGCTACATCCAGAATACAAAATTCCATTGACTGCCCATTTGTTCACGGATGGTTTAAAGGAACTGATACGCTACAAGGAAACTATGGCGTTCACTATGATTTCCGGATTGATTACAGGTGCTTTTTTAGTCTATTTGAGTGCATCACAGCATATCTTTGAAGACCAATATGGATTGAAAGATGCTTTCCCCTATATTTTTGCAGGGTTGGCCACATCCATTGGGCTTTCAACCTTGTTGAACGGGACTTTGGTATTGCGCTTTGGCATGCGTAAATTATCATTGATGGCGCTCTCTGCTTTTTGTTTTGTAAGTATTTTGTACGTTGTATTATTTTGGAATGCTTCCAACCCAAGCGTATATGTTTTGGTAGGTTTTCTTTCCGCCCAATTTTTTTGTCTGGGTTTTATGTGGGGGAATTTTAGGTCAATCGCTATGGAGCCAATTGGTCATATAGCAGGTATTGGTGCCGCAATTACAGGTTTTATTTCAACCTTGCTGTCCATTCCTATAGCCACATTCATAGGCAGTTTTGTTCAAGATTCTGTTTTGCCCCTTTTTATAGGGCTGGCACTGTGTGGATTGGGTTCATTGGCCATATTCATAGGCACAAAAAAATCGTTCCAGATGGCAATTACACGTTAAAACAGAAATTGTTTGATTGGGGCTTGTTTTTAAATCAAAAACTTTAGGATGCTTTTAATGGTAGATATACCGTTCCACTGCACGAGTCACGTTTGGCACCGGTAACAGAAGCCAATACATTGGTCTGTCGACGTACTTTTAAAACGCCCATTAATGCAAATACCAAAGCTTCTTTATATTCTATAAATTTTTTTGGTGGTAATTGCACTTGGCACGAATCGCCCAAGGCTTCTTTCAAACAATCCATAAAGAATGGATTTAATGCACCGCCTCCGGTAACCAAGACCTTACTTCCCTTTTTTGGTTTTTCAGCTTTGATGTCCTTCGCAATTTGATGGCAGTTATGCACAACTATGGTATGCAAAAGATCTTCAGTACTTGCCTTGGAATTTTCAATTAACGGTACAACTTTTTCAAGAAACCACTCATAACCTGTTGATTTCGGATAGGATTGCTTATAATATGGTAATTGGTTCAAGGCCTTCAGGAGAGTTAAATCTACTTTTCCTGTTTTGGCCAATTTACCTCCTCGATCGAATTTTAGACCAATTTTTTGGGTAATATAATTCAAGGGCATATTTGCCATGCCAATGTCATAGGCAATGCGTGTATCCTTTTTAGAGAACGACATATTGCTGATACCCCCTAGATTAAGGCAAAACTCATATTCAGGCAATAACAATTCGTCACCTATGGGCACTAAGGGTGCTCCCTGCCCACCCAATTGAACATCCAAAGAACGGAAATCACATATTACTTTTTGACCAGAAACTTTGGCCAATTGGGCGCCGTCACCCAATTGAAAAGTTACGCCCTCTTTAGGCCTGTGGTGAGAAGTATGCCCATGACTGGCAATAAAATCAATAGCTAAATCATGGGTTTTGATAAATGATTTGGCTTGCTGGCCAAGCCATTTTCCATAGGCTATATGCAATTTTTGGTGATCTCCCTCTGTGAGATGAATGGCATTCTTCAATTGCAATTCCCATTTTGGGTCATAATCAATGGTTGTGCATGTTCTAATCTCAAAATTCCAAGCAGTATCTTCTTGCCAGAGATGACAAAAGGCAATATCAAGGCCATCCAGTGAAGTGCCCGACATCATTCCTAAAACTTTATATGTTTTCATAATCTCACAATTAAAGCGATATAGGCAAGTTACCCAAAGCTTCTACCTTTCCCATAATATGGGCAGCAGCATTAAATTGAAAGCTTTCAAAATCTTGATATGCAACCACAACCATTGCTGCCTTTTGCCAATTAATCAAATGTAGGGCATATGGATTGCCAAAGAGATATACTGCCGCTTCTTTGTTTTCTATTAATTCATTGATTTTGGTGATATCATTTTCGGTCAAGCCAAAATTGTGCTGCGGTTTCATTTGAGGTGGAAAAATACCGATGACAACTTTTTCTTTATTGGTAGTTTGCCCCAACAGTGCCTCTGCAAAATGGTTTTGTTTGATGGTTCCAATTTGAACCACTTCAAAACCTTCTTCATAAAACCTTAGTAGTTCGGTTTCATTGCCCTTGACCAAAGTTAGCGTAGCTATTGCCAATTCGCCCAACAAGAATTTATAGTCCACAGGGATTATTTCTTTGACTTGAGTCGCAAAGGCCTTTTCCTTAAGTTTCCAAATACGTTCAAAACTGTTTTCTATCCTTTCTGAAGGTGCCTTTTCAATTATCTTTTGAATCCCTGCCAGGGTATGTTCTGCAAAACAGAGTACGTCATTGCCCGCATCAAAGGCCTCCCATTCCAGTTGGCCTTCATCAGCATAAAGTTTAGATACACTGTGCATATTGAGGGCATCTGTAATGACGACACCTTTATGGCCCAGTTCATTTCTTAAAAAACCGGTTATCAATGCTTTCGAAAGTGTTGCGGATTGGGTTTCATTCAT
>JABDND010000027.1 GCA_013001145.1 Croceitalea sp.
CCAGTATTCTACAGTGTTTTGGCCCGTAAAGGATATTTTCCAATTGATGAATTGAATACCTTTCGTTTAATAAATTCAAGATTACAAGGCCATCCAACAACGCATGAGGGCTTACCTGGCGTGCGAGTTGCTTCGGGATCTCTAGGGCAAGGATTGTCTGTAGCCATAGGGGCCGCGCAAGCTAAAAAATTAAATGGCGATAACCATTTGGTATATAGCCTTCATGGCGATGGGGAACTTCAAGAAGGCCAAAATTGGGAGGCCATCATTTATGCTGCAGGCAAAAAGGTGGATAATATAATTGCAACCGTTGATAGAAACGGGCAGCAAATAGACGGAGCCACTGAAGAAGTGATGCCCTTGGGTGATGTAGCAGAAAAATTTAAAGTATTTGGTTGGGATGTACTTGAAATTAAAAACGGCAATGATCTAAGCCAAGTCATTGATGGCCTCAAAGAAGCTAAAAAGCGCACTGGTAAAGGCAAGCCAGTGGCCGTCATCATGACTACGGTAATGGGCAATGGTGTCGATTTTATGATGCACACTCATGCATGGCATGGCAAAGCGCCCAATGATGAACAACTGGCCGACGCGCTTTCACAAAACCCTGAAACGTTGGGAGATTATTAATTGTTAATTGATGAAAATGACAAAGTATACAGATCAAGGAAAACAAGATACCCGTAGTGGATTTGGGGCTGGAATGACCGAATTGGGCAGAACTAACCCTAATGTTGTTGCATTATGTGCCGATTTGGTGGGTTCATTAAAAATAGAAACCTTTATTAAAGAAAATCCCGAACGCTTTTTTCAAGTGGGCATTGCGGAAGCCAATATGATGGGAATAGCTGCTGGCTTGACCATTGGAGGGAAAATTCCTTTCGCGAGTACTTTCGCCAATTTTGCCACAGGCAGGGTTTATGATCAAATTCGTCAATCCATTGCCTATTCAGACAAAAATGTAAAAATATGTGCGTCACACGCAGGAATTACTTTGGGTGAAGATGGAGCAACGCACCAGATTTTGGAAGATATCGGGTTAATGAAAATGTTGCCGGGCATGACTGTGATCAACCCATGTGATTTTAACCAAACCAAAGCGGCCACTCTAGCAATTGCGGAACACCATGGCCCCGTATATTTAAGGTTTGGAAGACCAAAAGTAGCTAA
This sequence comes from Croceitalea sp., assembly GCA_013001145.1. Classification (GTDB taxonomy): domain Bacteria; phylum Bacteroidota; class Bacteroidia; order Flavobacteriales; family Flavobacteriaceae; genus Croceitalea. The sequence goes on from JABDND010000027.1 coordinate 1,171, forward strand.
TTTTACCGCTGTAGATAAAAAATTTGAAATAGGTAAAGCTTTGCTTTTGAATGAAGGAACCGATGTAACCATCTTTGCTACAGGGCATTTGGTATGGCAATCATTAATCGCGGCCGAAGCGCTCGAAAATCAAGGCATATCTGTTGAAGTAATTAATATTCATACTATAAAACCCCTTGATGAGGCTGCCATCATCAAATCTGCAAAAAAAACAGGCTGTGTTGTCACTGCCGAAGAGCATAATTTTTTAGGAGGCCTTGGCGAAAGTGTTGCGAGAACATTGGCGACACACCACCCTACGCCTCAGGAGTTTGTGGCCACCCATGATACTTTTGGTGAAAGTGGCACACCAGAACAATTGATGGATAAATACGGGCTCAACAATAAAGCAATAGAGGCTGCCGTTGTAAAAGTGTTGAAAAGGAAATAGGTTTTGGTATCGTCTTTGATACCACTTTTCAACGTACTTATAAAAACGAAATACATTATGAAAAAAACATTTCTAATTGTAGTGGCCGCTCTTTGCAGTGCCGTCACTTTTGCACAAACTGGTCCTGGCTTTGGACTTAAAGGCGGGTTAAACTATGCGGGCAACGGTGATTATTTTGATTCAGCCGCAGATGCCTATGAAAATCCTGATAAAAATGTAGGATATCACCTTGGCTTTTGGGCCAAAACTGGCAATAGAATTTATTTGAGGCCAGAATTGGTTTATACCAGTACAAAATCAGGTTATGATGAAGGTGACCTAAAGATTCAAAAAATTGACCTACCGCTATTATTAGGCACCAAGGTTATTGGCCCTTTAAACCTATTTGCTGGTCCATCATTTCAATTTTTATTAAATACCGATTTCGAAGGAGATGGCATCACAGTAGAAGATGTTGAAAATGATGTTACCGTTGGTTTGAACATTGGAGCGGGTCTCAACATTGGTAAATTTGGAGTTGATTTGCGATATGAAAGAGGGTTTAGTGAAAATGAAATAAATGTAATAAATGCCAACATTACCAACATTAACGATCGAATTGATACAAGACCTGATCAGCTCATTCTCAGTTTATCATTGAAAATATAACATAAAAAAAGCCCGACCAGTTGGTCGGGCTTTTTAAATTTAACTATTATCCTTATCTAAATAATCTGGTATCCCATCTCCATCTGTATCCGGAAAGGTTATTTCACCTGTTTGTTCATCAATGATAATCTCATCACGTGTAAGCGTGCCGTCATCGTCATCATCCAAGTCTAAAAAATTAACAGCAAACGGAAACCCTGCCCTACTCTCATCTTCTTCATCGGTATTATCATCATATAAAAAGCCATTGCCATTTAAATCTTCCAAGATGGAAGGTATGCCATCTTGATCATGATCTGAAGTCACCGAAGTCAATAGATTGATTTCAAAAATCAAAGGACTGTAGATTGGTATTAACTGTTGAGGGTTATTGAAATAACCCAAACCTGAAGGTAAGAACATCATTCCTACACCAAAACCATCCACGCTAAATGTACCATCTGGATTGCTAATAGGTTCGCCCCCTGTTTTAAATTTAGGTATAGCTTCTGAAAAACCTCTTGCCCCTTGCAAAGGACCTTGTATCCTTGCCAAATCAAACCAAACGCCGCCACTGGTCGCACCATCAAATGTACTTCCGCTCAGCAATTTGCCCTCATAGCGAACAAATGTAGAATCTGCAAAGGTAGGGTTGGTGCCTTCTCCCTCTCGAGCATTTAAGTAGTAAAAGGTATGAGGTATATTCTCTTCTCCACTACTAAGGCCAAACTGTGTGGCATTCACATTGATCACGGCCGAGGCAACCTGTTGTGAAAGCGGAATTTTTGAGGCGTTTTCACCTGCAATGGTATCCAATCGTATTCTATAGTCAAAATCCGCTGGTGGATTTTCAAATTCTTCATAATTGTAAAAATGTGATTGAAGATATGCTTGAAGTTCGGCATCGTTTTCTGGTGCCACTTCGCTCAAAAGCCTTGGAGGCACAATAGCACCGCCTATGCCATCATCATCGTTGCTACATGAAGCAAAGACAAAAGTTACTATGAGCAAAATAAAAAATCGATTCATCAAATTACATTTTACATTCAGTCGCGCAAGATACAATTTTCCCCTATTTTTGAAGATTACCTTAACAAAGATTTGCATAGCATATGCGCGTAGACAAATACCTTTGGTGCACACGTTATTTTAAAACCAGAAATATTGCCACGACTGCCTGTAAAAAAGGTCATGTTCGCGTGAATGGAATGGTGGTCAAACCATCAAGGGAGGTTTATGCCACGGATAAATTAATTGTCAGAAAAAATCAAATAGACCTGCAATTGACCATTTTAGATACCCCTGCATCTAGGGTTGGCGCCAAATTAGTTGACATTTACAGAAAAGATACCACCCCCAAAGAAGCATTTGAACATAATGAACTGTTGAAACACGCCAAGGAACATTATCGAAAAAAAGGGACTGGGCGCCCAACCAAAAAAGACCGTAGAGATATTGAAGACTATATTGACGAGTCAGAATAAACTGTTTTATATTTATAATAAAATTATCAAGGCATGGTCAACCATATTCTTACCCACAAACAAATACAGCACAAGACAAAACGTATTGCTTATCAAATTTATGAAGCAAATGTTGAAGAGAAGGAAATTATTATTGCAGGTATAGAAGGTGGTGGTCTCAATTTTGCCAAGAAAATAAGTCGGGTCCTCCAAAAGATAACTGAGGCGAAGATTACCCTTTGCCATGTTAAAATGAATAAAAAAGAACCCTTAAAAAGTGGGGTTGATACATCGCTGAGCGAAGATGACTATCGTGATAAATCCGTTGTATTGGTTGATGATGTGCTCAATTCTGGAACCACGCTGATCTATGGGGTTCACCATTTTTTGAAGACACCCCTCAAGCAGCTTAAGACCGCCGTTTTGGTTAATAGAAACCATAAAAAATATCCTGTAAAAGCAGATTATAAGGGTATTTCGCTATCCACCTCATTGAATGAACACATTCGTGTCGAATTCCAAGCAAAAAACGATTCGGTTTATTTAGATTAAAAGAGGTACAATAGTTGCAACGATTTCTTCTGCTGTTTTGTTCTTGCAGTCTATAATGTGTCCAGCCTGATTGTAATATAAATTTCTTTCAAATAGGTGTTTACCAATAAATTCGGGCAGATCATCCTCAGCAAGATCGGCAACCAATGGTCTCTGATTCTTTTCATTACTAATTCTTAAAACCAATTCGGCTATCGGTAAATTAAGATAGAATGAATTTGCCGTTGTTTTTTTTACGAAATCAAGGTTGTCGCCATAGCAAGGGGTTCCACCGCCGGTAGAAAGCACCAAGTCTGTGGTTCTCTGTAAAACACTTCGCAGTACCTCTGATTCTTTTCTTCTAAAATAAAGCTCACCCTTCTCATTAAATAATTGTGGAATATTCGCTTCAAGTTGTTGTTCAATCTCGGCATCCAAATCAATAAACGGCATTTTTAAGGCCTGGGCGAGTAATTTACCAACGGTAGATTTGCCGCTGGCCATATAGCCAAATAAAACAATTTTCATATTAGAATCCTATGGTTACCAATAAAAAGCAAATTTATCATTAAATCGTCTTGATAAATTAATTAATGATATTATATTTGCAGCCGCTTTGAGATACTACGGCATCAAAAAAGTGTTTTGACCTGATAGCTCAGTTGGTAGAGCATCTCCCTTTTAAGGAGAGGGTCCTGGGTTCGAGCCCCAGTCAGGTCACAAAAAAGTTAAGTCTCTCGACTTAACTTTTTTTGTTTAATTTGAAAGGTCTACGCCCACGTGGTGGAATTGGTAGACACGCTACCTTGAGGGGGTAGTGTTCGCAAGAACGTGCTGGTTCGACTCCAGTCGTGGGCACCAAAGCTTCTTATCTTTTGATAAGGAGCTTTTTTTATGATATCAATTGATTATTCACCATTTTATAAATTTTAACTGCTTCTTATCACTATGATAGCATTAAAAGTGTAAATTTGTTTAACGATTTGGTATAAATAATGAACAACGTAAAGAAATTATTCAGTATTCGCGATATGGAAAACCTATCGGGAATCAAGGCGCATACGATAAGAATTTGGGAAAAAAGATATAATCTTTTCTCACCTGAAAGAACTTCAACAAATATTCGTACTTACAGCCTAAAAAGTCTGCAAAAACTACTTAATATCACTCTTTTGTACCATAATGGTTACAAGATTTCCAAAATTGCCAAATTGCAAGACGCAGAAATACCGGTTATAGTAAGGGAAATAGTTGCCAAAAACAGTGAGAAAAGCCACGCTATCAACGCATTTAAATTGGCGATGATCAATTTTGACCAGACGCTCTTCTTCAATACCTACAATAGTCTTTTGGCCGAAAGATCGTTTCGTGAAATATTCAATGAAGTCTTTATACCCCTTTTAAATGAACTGGGCCTGCTTTGGCAAACAAATACCATAAGCCCATCGCACGAACACTTTGTTACGAATTTGATCAAACAAAAAATATATATCAATACAGAAAAACTTCAAATAATAGAGCCTACACGAAAAGACAAAGTATTTGTGTTGTTTTTACCGGAAAACGAAATACATGAATTGGGCTTACTTTTCTTAAATTATGAAATAATTCTTAAGGGTTATAAATCTATTTATCTTGGGCAAACCATGCCCATAGAGAATTTAATAGACCTCTTAAAGTATTATGACAACATTCATTTTGTATCGTATTTTACGGTTTCTCCCACTAAAGAAGAATTATCGAAATATTTTGCCGATTTCGAAACGCATTTAAATGAAAGCGGCCAAAGTAAACTTTGGGTCTTAGGTCATCAAGTACAACACATATCTCAAGAGAATCTGCCACCTTCTGTCAAGGCGTTCAATGCTATTGAAAAATTGGTCAACATTATTTAAGTCATAAGTTCAAAGATGAAGCAGGCAATTATCATTGGTTCAGGTTTTTCTTCGCTTTCGGCTGCATGTTATTTGGCCAATGGCGGCTACTCTGTATCAGTTTATGAAAAGAACGATACCGTGGGCGGAAGGGCCAGACAATTGAAAAAAGAAGGCTTCACTTTTGATATAGGTCCAAGTTGGTACTGGATGCCCGATATTTTTGATAAATTTTTCAATCATTTTGGTAAATCAACCAAGGACTACTACAAACTGGATAAATTGAGTCCGGCGTATAAAATATTCTTTGAAGACGAAATCATTACCATTGGTGATTGTATGGAAAAAATCTGTAAGGAATTTGAGCGTATTGAACCCGGAAGCGCCAAACACCTAAAGAATTTCATTGCCAAGGCCCAGGAAAATTATGATATCGCCATTAACAAAATTGTGCTTCGCCCCGGTTTGTCGCCATTGGAGTTAGTTACCAAAGAAACGGTTTTAAGGGTAGATCAATTTTTTAAGACAATTAGCCAAGAAGTGCGTAAACGCTTTAAGAATCCAAAATTGATTTCCACCTTAGAATTTCCAGTTTTGTTTTTAGGAGCCAAGCCCAGTAATACGCCTTCTTTTTATAGCTTTATGAATTTCGCCGATTTCGGTTTAGGTACCTGGCATCCGAAAGGAGGTATGTACGAAATCGTAAAGGCCATGCGAAATCTGGCGGAAGAACTGGGAGTGACCATTAAAACCAATAGTCCTGTTGAGAAAATCGACGTTTCCAACAGATCAGTAAATGGAATAGTAACAAATGGTGAACATGTTAAGGCCGATGTGGTGCTCAGCGGGGCAGACTATCATCATTCCGAAAAGTTATTGGACGCAGACCACAGGCAATATTCGGAAGCCTACTGGGAGAATAAAACTTTTGCCCCGTCCTCATTGTTATTCTATTTGGGTTTTGATAAGAAATTGAAAAACGTACAACACCACAACCTTTTTTTTGATACCGATTTTAATCA
>JABDND010000031.1 GCA_013001145.1 Croceitalea sp.
GCAGGCCGCGAAGTATATTAATTGAAATTCATAAAATTGTAAAAGGCCATTCTAATAAGAGTGGCTTTTTCTTTTTAACGAAGTACTAATTTTTTAATAAGATCTTTGCCCAATTCTTGGTTTAGCATGGCAATGATTTTAGTCTTCCCCATGCTCAATTCTTGACGTAGGACCGATGATGAAAGTGATACATACAAGGTATCGTTCTTAAGCTCTACTGAGGTAGTGTAGTTATTGACACCATTGCCCATGAGCTTTGACCAAGATTTGCTGGCATCTACTTTGTCAATGCCTTTTTGCAATTTGTTTTCTTTGATAAAGGCCTTCAGGGCATCGCCCATATTCACGTGTGATGTATTGCGTTTGGCCATTATGGAGCAATATTAATGGGTTCATATCTTTTGTAGGAATATTTGATGCCCTCTTCATTTTTTACCACAAAAGTATTGGGTTTAAGTAGTATCAGTTTTTCTTCCCAGCTGCTCCATGCATTCTTGTACACCATCACAAAATTTTCATCTTTTTTTATAATTTCAAACAGTTCAGCATCATCAGAAGTATCAAAACTGCCATCAAATTTAGGTTGCACTTTTTTTCGATAGCCCTTCATTCCTTGTAATTCAATATAATCCACACTGGGGTTTACGGTGTATTCCTTTTTGCTTCCATCCGTAAATTCCACCATTTTAATTTCCCAGTAACCGGTAAGGTACGGCAAGGCGGCTGCATCAATGTTTTTTTGGCAACCAATGAGAATCAAAAAACCAAGAACCACGATTTTTTTAAGCATTTTACAAGTTAAAAATTTTATAGCTCTGATGTATGCTTTTGACAACATTTTCAGTACGTTCGGCATGGGTGTCACTTATAAATAATTGTCCGAAATTATCACCATCTACCAAGGCCACAATTTGTGCTACACGTTTTTCATCCAATTTGTCAAAGACATCATCCAACAGCAATATGGGCGTTGTTTTGGCCTGTGTCTTGATAAAATGAAACTGAGCCAGTTTTAGAGCGATCAAAAATGATTTTTGCTGGCCTTGACTCCCAAACTTTTTAATAGGATGACCCTCTATACTAAAATCTAAATCATCTTTATGTATGCCTACGCTGGTATATTGCAAGGCCCGGTCTTTTTCTAAGGCTTCAACCAATAAAGATTTCAAGTCATTTTCTTCAAGCTTGCTTTGATAACTGAGCTGTATACCTTCTTTTTTTTCAGCTATTTTAGCATATTGGATTTCAAAAATGGGGATAAATTCCGCCAAAAATTGCTTCCTTTTTATGAATATTTGAGTGCCATATTCTTGTAGCTGTGTGTTGTAAATTGATAGTGTTTCATTGTCAAAAGTGCGGTTAAGGGCGAAGTATTTCAACAAGGCATTACGTTGCATCAACACTTTGTTGTATTTTATCAAAGCTTGCAAATATTCTTTATCAGATTGTGATATGACACCATCAATAAATTTTCGTCTTGTATCACTGCCTTCTGTAATCAAATCGCGATCTGCCGGTGAAATGATGACCAAGGGCAAAAAACCTATATGGTCCGAGAATTTATCATAGGCTTTGCCGTTACGTTTAATCACCTTTTTCATGCCTTTTTTAAAACTGCAAACAATTTTTTCTTCGCGGTCATTTTTTTCAAATTCACCTTCAATTACAAAAAAGTCACTGCCATGGCGAATATTTTGTGTTGCTACAGGATTAAAGTAGCTTTTGCCAAATGCAAGATGGTAAATGGCATCCAAAATATTGGTCTTGCCCACCCCATTATCGCCCACCAAACAGTTGATGACGGGATCGAACTCTAAATTTTTAGATTCAAAATTTTTGTAATTAACTAGCGATAAGCGTTTTAAAAACATAGATGCTGTTAGGGCCAATGCATTATTTGAGTAGCAAAGTTTCCAAAAATAACGAATAATTTACCTTTCGGTTTTGGATAAAAACTTTATTTTTGCGCGATCAACAAAATGAAGAATGGCTACATATAAAAAGCGCGGATACAAACCTAAGAACAAAGCGGAAGAAGCAAATCTGACAGAACAAAACAGTACCACGGCCGAGGTTTTTAGCACTCTTGACGAAAGTGCTTCAAAAACCGAAGAATGGGTATCAAAGAATCAAAACTATATTCTAGGAGCGATAGTAATAGTCGCGGCTTGTATTTTGGCCTACTTGGCTTACAATCAATTTGTGCAAAAGCCCAAAGAGGCTAGCGCCGCAAATGAATTATATTATCCACAGCAATATTTTGAGCAAGCCATGAATGATGAGGTATACAAAGATTCATTATTGAATTTGTCATTGTCCGGAGCCGAAGGAAAATTCGGATTTTTAGACATTATTGAAGAGTACAAGGGCACAAAAGCGGCAAATTTAGCTACATATTCAGCCGGAATGGCTTATTTAAACATGCAAAACTATCAAGAGGCAATTTCCTATTTGGAAGAGTTTAGTTCGGATGATGCCGTACTGGGCGCTTTGGCAAAAGGTGCAATCGGAGATGCTTTTTCGCAATTAAATCAACAAGCAGATGCCTTGGATTACTACGAAAAAGCGTTGGCGCATAACACCAACGATTATACTAGCCCCAAATTTTTATACAAAGCAGGGGTGGCCGCTATGAATTTGGGCCAGCAAGAAAAGGCCTCTAAATATTTTAACGAGCTCAAAGAGAAATACCCCAAGGCCAAAGAAGCCACCAATATTGAGACCTTAATTGGTAGCGTTAACCCGTAGCAATATGGCTACCGAGAATAAAAATCTTTCACATTATAACAAAGCGGAAATTCCCGATGCCAAGGCCATGCGTTTTGGTCTTGTGGTATCTGAATGGAACAATCAAATCACGGAACCTCTTTTTCAAGGTGCTTACGAGGCCCTTCTAAACTGCGGTGCATTGGCAACCAATATCATAAGGTGGAATGTGCCGGGTAGTTTTGAACTTACCTACGGATGTAAAAAAATGATGAAGACCCATACTTTGGATGCGGTCATTGCAATTGGCAGTGTTATACGCGGCGAAACCAGTCACTTTGATTACGTATGCAGTGCAACTGCCGACGGTATCAAAGATCTAAACGTACTGTTTGATACTCCGGTAATTTTTTGCGTCTTGACTGATAATACTATTCAACAGGCAAAGGACCGTAGCGGTGGCAAACATGGTAATAAAGGAACAGAAGCTGCCATAGCCGCTATAAAGATGGCCGTATTAGATGATATGGGTCACAAGGTTTAAGTAAATTCCAGATTCTTTGATCCAACCATATTAAAACCTCAGGGATTTAACATTTTTTGTGTTCGTCGTCCAATGCCTTTTTGCGTTTTTAAGTACCTTTGAAACTACTGTTGGAAGGATACCATGCGAAATTTTTTAAAGCTTAAAAAAAATAGATCTTTTGATTACAAACCCCGCTATTACAAAGGGGAAGGAAGTCCTTTCAAAATAGAGCATAAACTTGATAGATACAGAAGTACCGCGCAGAACCAAAGAGGTCTTAAAAATAAGGTTACAACGGCTTTTGAAGATCTAAAAACAGAAGGCGATCGAAACATGAAAATCAGATTTTTGGTCATTGTTGCCGTATTGGTGTTGATTTTTTTGTACATCATCGACTTCGATTTGTCCATATTCTACACTAGCTAATGGCAGATATCATTAAACTCTTGCCAGACCACGTAGCCAATCAAATAGCGGCAGGTGAAGTTGTACAACGACCGGCCTCGGTGGTTAAGGAATTATTGGAAAATGCCATTGATGCAGGAGCCAGTAGCATTAAGCTTATAATCAAAGACGGCGGCAAAACCTTGGTACATGTCGTTGATAACGGATCAGGCATGAGTGAAACAGATGCACGTCTTTCATTTGAAAGGCACGCCACATCTAAAATCACCACCGCTGAAGATTTGTTCAATTTAAATACCAAGGGCTTTAGAGGCGAAGCGCTGGCATCAATTGCGGCCATTGCGCATGTAGATTTACAAAGCAAAACCGAAAATGCCGAAGTTGGCACACAAATCAAGATAGAGGGTAGTAAGGTATTGTCGCAAGAGATTACAGTAACACCAAAGGGTACTTCCATTGCGGTTAAAAATCTTTTCTTTAATATACCGGCTAGGCGAAACTTTTTAAAGTCAAATCAAGTGGAACTTAGGCATATCACAGACGAATTTCAGCGTGTTGCCTTGGTACATCCCAATGTGGCCTTTCAGTTTTATAACAATGGGGCTGAACTTTTCAATTTACCTTCAGAAAATTTAAGGCAACGGATCGTTCATATATTTGGCAGCAAAATGAATGAACGCCTGGTCCCGGTCGAAGAGAATACAGAGGTGCTTAAAGTTAAAGGCTTTATTTGTAAACCAGAATTTGCCAAAAAAAGCAGAGGTGTGCAGTTCTTTTTTGCCAACGGGCGGTTCATAAAAAGTCCTTACCTGCACCATGCTGTGTTATCTGCCTTTGAGGGTCTTATTAAGAACGATGCCATCCCCGGTTATTTTTTGAATCTACAGGTAGACCCCTCGGCCATAGATATCAATATACACCCAACAAAAACCGAAGTAAAATTTGACGATGAGAATACCCTCTATGCCATCTTACGATCTACCATAAAACATAGTTTGGGGCAATTTAATGTGGTACCAGCTTTGGATTTTAATTATGATCAAAACCTAGATACACCTTACCACTTTCAGCAAAAAGGTGCGGTTAGACCAAGTATCAGCGTTGATTCCAGTTTCAATCCATTTGTTGAAAACAAATCAGGTGCTTCTGGTGTAACTGGGTTTCAAAAGGCTTCAGCAAAAGGATGGGAAAAGTTATTTGAAGATATAGATGAAGACACCAACAGTTTTAGCAGCGTGCAATTTGAAACTGAAATGGAACCTTCAGGTTTTTTTGATGAGCAAGAAACAATTGCCGAAACCTCGCAAACCACTTTTCAATTAAAACGTAAGTACATCGTCACGAGTCTCAAATCGGGTATGTTGGTCATTGATCAAAATAGAGCCCATCAACGCATTCTATTTGAAAAGTTCGTACAAAATACTGCAGAAAAGGAAGGGGTATCGCAACAATTATTGTTTCCTATGGTTCTTAAGTTTGCAAAAAATGAAATCACAATTTTTAAAACCTTGTATAATGATTTAATGGCTTTAGGTTTTGTTTTTGATTTTGGCGATCAAGAGATTACCGTTTCAGGTATTCCCAATATGATGGCCGAAAGTTCAATTGGTAGCGTGCTTAAAGATTTATTGCAAAATTATACCGAAGAGGGCTACACTACCGAAACATTGTCTAGAGCCGCATTGACAGCACAGACACTGGCAAGAACATTGTCCATAAAAAGTGGCCAAGTATTGAACTCAGCTTCGCAATTGGCCTTGGTCAATGATTTGTTTGGGTGTAAGGAGCCAAAATTAACGCCCTCCAATAAAATCATATATATTACTCTAGATGCAACTGAAATTGAAAATAAATTTAAATAGATGGGTGGGTTAACAGCGGCAATAAGGCATTTAATCATTATAAATGTGCTCTTTTTTATAGCTACAATGCTTTATGGCGACCAAATGTACCAACTATTTTCACTATGGTTTCCCGTGAACCAGAATTTTAGATGGTGGCAAGTACTATCTCACATGTTCATGCATGGTGGCTTAATGCATATTTTGTTCAATATGTATGCTTTATGGGCATTTGGCACCCCTCTTGAACGTGCTTGGGGCCGTAACAAATTTCTGTTTTTTTATTTTTCTGCCGGCATCGGTGCAGCACTTATTCATACTGCGGCCAATTATTATTTTTTTAATGATGGGCTTACAGCCATTGTAAACACGGGTATTGATAAGAGTCAAGTAATGGACATAATTACAAAAGGGCAATATAGCCCAGAGTGGTACAAAGCCACGTCTCAGAGCACGGTCGATAGTTTTTTATCGGCATTCAATACGCCTGCCGTGGGGGCATCAGGGGCCGTGTATGGCGTCTTGGTGGCCTTCGCTTTTATGTATCCAAGGGCTGAGTTGATGTTGATTTTTTTACCTATACCCATAAAGGCCAAGTATTTTGTGCCAATTTTGATATTGGGTGACATTATCTTTGGCTTTAGCAACGTAAGTACAGGAATTGCCCATTTTGCACACATCGGGGGCGCTTTAATAGGATTTATAATGATGTGGTACTGGAAAAAAAATGAGTTTAACAATAAACGCTGGGACAACTAATGGCTAGTGGAGGTTTACAATATCAATTTGCACGTTTGAACATAGCAGAAAAGTTGATTGCGATCAATGTTCTTATTTTTATCTTGGTAGGGCTCACCAGTGTATTGTTTGGAGTTTCCAACACGGCCATACTAGGATGGTTTGAGTTACCAAAAGACTTCTTTACTTTTTTAACACAACCTTGGTCTTTGGTTACCTACTCTTTCTTGCATGCAGGTATCGGCCATATTTTCTGGAACATGTTGATGCTTTACTTTGCTGGGCGAATATTTTTGAATCTGTTTGGCGATCAACGATTTATCAATGTCTATTTTCTGGGGGTTATTTTGGGCGGGCTTATTTTTCTTTTGAGTTATAATGTCTTTCCAGGTTTGCTTAAAACAAATACCTCGTTAATTGGTGCCTCGGCCGGTGTTACAGCTGTCCTCATATTTGTATGTGCCTATATTCCAAATCAAGAGGTGCGTATCATCTTTTTTAATGTGAAGTTGTGGTATGTTGGTCTGTTTTTTGTGCTTATAGATTTGATACAGATTCCTTACGGGGGCAATGTTGGCGGCCGTTTGGCTCATTTGGGGGGTGCATTTTTAGGGTACACCTATGCCCGTCAGTTGTTAAAGGGAAAGGACATAGGGGAAGGTTTTACCAAGTTTTTGAAGGCTATGGGCTCACTATTCAAATCGAAGGATAAATCAGCTCCCTTGAAAACGGTCTACAAAAAGAATAAAGCAAATACAGCGAAAAGCAAATTTGATTACGATAAAGAGGCCCGGCAACGAAAAATAGATGATATTTTGGATAAAATTAGCAAATCGGGTTATGAAAGTCTTTCCAAAGCGGAAAAAGACTTTTTATTCAAGGCAGGTAAAGAAGATTGATTGTTGAAAAACTTATCCTTTAAAGAGAAAGTAGCCTTTGTTGCAAATATTGTTGTTGCGACCCTTTTGGTGTTTGCTTTTTTTATTTCTTATCAAGACACGAATTTATTCTCTTTCTTCGCCATAGTTCATTTATTGGTACCCCTGTTGGTCATTTTAAACGTTCTGTTCTTTTGCTTTTGGTTGATAAAAAGAAAAAAACAGTTTATACCTTCTTTTTTGGTACTCGCTATGGGCTATTTTGTATTTGGCAGTTTCTACAAGATTGGTAATTCATTGCCGGAAGAAGCTCACGACTTGACCATTATGAGTTATAACGTTATGGGGTTTAATAGGTTTGGATGGATTGAAGGCACCGATATTGGAGATCAAATCACATCTTTTATCAAAGCTCAAGATCCTGATGTACTATGTATACAGGAGCATAGCCGCATTCGTCACGAACAATTGACGCAATACGCATACAGATCGGAAACGCCTTATTCATCGCGAAGATCCCATCAGGCCATATTCTCAAAATATCCCATAGTGGCAATTGGTTCGCTTGATCTACCACAAAGTGGCAACAATATTATTTTTGCCGATTTGCTTTTTAACGAAGATACCTTAAGGGTGTATAATGTACATTTAGAATCTTTCAACATAGTGCCCAA
>JABDND010000034.1 GCA_013001145.1 Croceitalea sp.
GTGTCGTTATTGATAAACAACAGATACTCCCCTTTAGCTGCTTTTACACCTAAATTATTACCCCCTGCAAAGCCTAGATTGACCTCACTTTTTATCAAGTGTACCCAGGGGTACTTTTCTTTTATAACATCGGGATTGTCATTTGGCGATGCATTATCAACCACCATCACTTCAATATGGCCATAGGTCAAGGTTGTCAACGACTCCAGCATATCCATGGTCACGGCAGATTCATTGTAATTGATGGTAATAATACTTACCAAAGGATTTGATGTTTCCATATCTGTTTTATTAATTGGCATCCAATTGAAGCATTGCTTCTTTTTGTGCCATTAGCTTTTTATCCATTTTGGGGGCCAAGAACATAAAGACCATACCCGTGTACATTAAAATGCAGGTTGGAAATTGACCAAACACCCCATTGCCATATGAGGCACCCATAATTCCGAACATACCGCACACCAGGGCGGCAATCATGCCTTTTAGCCAATCGTCGCGTACCTTGAACATTACATTGTAAGCCCCTGTAATCAACACAAAGAACAGAATGAATAAATGCAGGTACAGACCAACAATGCCCGTATCGGCCCAAATGGCCACAAACCAACTATCGGTCGCGGTATTCGCCAAAAATGTATTTGGGGTAAACCGTTGGCCCCAGTTGCCCGTAGATCCAATACCGCCGCCAAACGGGCGAGATGCTAAGTATGTACTCAGTTTTCGTTGATTGGCCAGTCGTACTTGTAAAGACGCATCATTGGGATCAAAGGCTGTGCGCATTCGCCTAATCTGAGCATTATTGTTGAGAATGGTAGTGTATTTAAAAAAAACAAACACTCCAATACCCAACATTGCCCCTGCCACTAAAATTGGAATGTTCTTTCTTAAAATCAAAAACATAATCCCTCCTGCAGCCGGTACAGCAATAGCCCCGCGGGTCCCCGAAATCAACATGCCATAGAGCCCCGCTAGAGCTACTACAATACAAAATATTCTGAATTTCTTACTTTTTGCAAAAATGGCCAATACCCCAAAAACAACACCTGCATGACCTTGGGAAGCGCCAAATTGCCCCGCATCTGAATAAAATGAAAACACACGCAGCTTGCCAAAGAGCACATGGGTCAATGACCCCCCATTATCCAACCAGCGTTGTTCAAAAGGGTCAACGCCAAAAGCGACCTGCTGAAAACCTTTGAGCGTACCCAAGAGCGACATAACACCCCAAATGATCAAAAACAGTTTTAGATCTTTGGGGTCGTTGTAAATAATGAACAACAACGGAACAATCATCCACTGATATAAGGCCAAACCGCGCATGGCATAAAACCATGCGGCAAAGCTCACCGCCTCTGGATTAACAGCTTGAAATAATGCATACCCAAACCAAATGGTGACCAATAAAGTCAATTGAGAGTTGGCACGACTCCATGGAATTTTAATTTTGAAAGCTTTGAAAAAAAGCGCCAAATACATTAATAATAAAAGGCCATCAATGAGCAGGCCCCAGGTCATAGGCACATATCTTCCCAATCCCAGAATCAAAAAGTTAAGTACAAAAATGGTTATCAGTCCAATTTTTGGCTTAATAAAAAGTGCCCCCAAATAAACAACGGCTATGGGCAATACAATCATACCAATGCCAGCGACCAGTCCTTTAGATACCACCAGCAATGCACTGGTGATGCAAATAGACAACAGTATTGCAATAGGGAGAGGTTCCCTAAGATGATCCGTGCCATATGTTCTTTGAAAAGCGTTCACGGCGATAAGTAGGTATTGATATTTTTAAAGAAGAATATTCCTTCGGGAATAATCTGTCTGCTTTGTAGTTTGATTTCTTTTCTGAGGTAATAGAAGCCCAGAAATATTCCCAACAGGGTAAATAGAACAGTTCCTATGGCCACGGCGATCAAACTTTCAAAAAGAAATACCGCCAAAATATCGACCAAAATATTCGCAATCGTCATAAAAATGACTTTGTACAAATTCAATTTTGGCCTATTGATGCTGTCCAATAATACCCCGGTAAACCGGTCTACAGGTAGCAATAAAGTATAAACTGTAAAAATTCTAAAAATAGAGGTCAACAAAGGCAATTCATCTACATATGTGGCGCCACCTAAAATTAGAATCAATTCCTCGGCAAAAACAAAACATACCAAGGCAATGGGTATAAATAAAATGGTAATGGCCCCGGAGTATGCATAAAATGTTTTTTTAACCCCTTCTAAATCACCTGCAATACTTTTTTTAGACATGCGCGGGTAGGCAGTCATGGTAAAACTTCGCAGAGGAATACCCAAAAGATCGGTCAATTTCAAAGGGATTGCATACATGGCTATACCAGCTGAGCCTAAAACTGGACTTAGACCAATGATCAGCGTATCGGCACTTTTCAAAAGACTTGAACCTATTAGGGTGCCCATGGAATACTTGCCAAAATTTATCAGTTCTTTTTCGGTCTTTTTATCGGCATATCTCAAATAGAACAATCCATCCCACTTTTTGAGGGTACACCATATACTTGAAATGAAGTTTACGACAAGGTAAACACCAAGTATGGGCATCAATTTTAAGTGTATAAAGAAATAGTTTACGATTAAAAAAGCAACAAACAATCCTACATTGGCAAGCCTCACATACATCATTCTAACAAAGTTCTGTTCTGCTTGAAAAAGAGCTGAGGCGGTGTTCCACCCCAAATTCGCCACTCCCAAAACGGGATACCACCAAAGAAACAATTCATAACCATAGGTAAGTTGAACATCAACCAATTGCAATAGTCCCGCTAGGCCCCAGCAAATAAGACTAATGACGGCCAAGAGCACAATATTAATACGATAGCTGGATCCCAAAAACTTTTTGTATTCTTCATGGCTTGCTCCTGCTAAAAGCCGAACCACAGATGTTCGTGTCAACCCAAATCGCAAGAGATCCACGAAGGTTGACAAGGTGATGAACAGCACCCAATCGCCAAAAAGCTCTTTATCCAATTGACGGGTCAAAAGCATAAAGCTCACCAAGCCCAAAAAGGCAATACCTACATTGGTCACTAATGATGAGATGTTTTTTTCTTGCCCTATTTTTTTTAATCTATTGATCATTTTTTACGCCACTGAATTTTTAGAGAAGAATCTAAACTGAACAATTTGCTTGACCCATCTTCTGATGAATGATCGTTTTTTGGGCAAGTCTCCAACAACCGTCTCCATCTCCAACACTTTGACCCCATTTAAAATAATACTTGGCTCCGGACCGGTGGTGGCCTCGTTAAATAATGCCAAAGCATTTTTGTCTGCCTCTCCCCAAGGTCTACTTGCCCTTGTTACCAAAAAGGTATAATCCATGGTCGAGGCCAATTTTACAGGAAATGGGTTTTTAATTATCGGCGGAATTTCCAATAAGATGAAATCAAATTTGTTGAAATCCTTTATGGTATTTTCCACGTCAAACTCTTGAACGTTTGATATCTTGTAAAGCTTATCACTAATGGGATATTGTATTTTTTGGTAGCAATCCGCATTTAAGGCAAAGTCCTCTTCATCATAGGTGATGTGCAATATCTTGTAATCCAGCTCACATAATTTCGTGCTAAGCTGTTGGCTAATAAAGGTTTTGCCTTCTCCTTCTTGGGTAGAGAACAGGAGATTGATTACAGGCATTCCTTCTTTGCCTATTTTAAATTGATTTAGAATAATGTTCCTAGAAATCGCATTGACAGCTTTGTTCTTTAAATAGTCAAAATCAATTTTTTTGCTATTTGAATTTATTACAGGAAAAATTGAAGACACCTTTAATCCTATTTTGTCTTCGGCCCTTGAAGCTGTATTGATATTGCCATCTAAAAACTCTAGAATAAGCACCGTAAAGGTGACCAGAATAAAGCCTACCAGACCTGCAACGATAACAAGCATAATACGCTTGCTAGGTTTTGGGTTTATCGGAAAAAAGGGCACTTCGATTAACTTTAGATTTGATTTGAGCTCTACGTTTTGTTGTCTGAGCTTCGCCAATCCTAAACTGTGAAGTAAACTAAGGTATTCGCGTTCTGCTATATCAATTTTACGTTCAAGCCGTTTCATGGTGGCCCCAAGAGGTGAAAATACCTGATAAAGTTTTTTGAACTCCAATCGTTTTTGATCCATGAGTTTCAATTGTGCTTTCGTACCCTCATATTCAATGGTATTATTGAGCCAATCTGTCAAAATATCGGTCGATGCCAAGGTTTTTGTATCATAGTCTGTTGAATATAATTGATCAACTTTATTGGTCAAATTGTTCTTTATTTGATTGGCTTTTTTGGTCAATTGAACAACATCTTTTGCATTTTTCTTGATCTTGGAGGAATCACTTTCTATGCCCAGGGTTTTCATTGATATCTCAAAATTCACTTCGGCAAGTTCATTACGTAGTGCCATAATACCCTCACTGGAAAGCCTTTTCTTTTCATGGGTCTGTAATTTTGATTCTAGGGTTTTCAGCACGGCCCTGGCCGCTGAGTTTTTTATTTGAACTTTTTGATATTCCAGTTCAAAATGTTCTTTTTCAGACGCGAGGTGTTTGGTCTGTTCATAGTAGTTGATAATGTTATGGGTACGATTAAAATTCAACAAATCCTCTTCGGCATCGCGAAGCTGATCGGTGGAAGAGTTCAACTGACCTTCAAAATATTTCACGACAGCATCCGACTGATTGACCTTGATATCTGCATTTAGTTTTACAAAAACATCAGCTAAAATCATCAAGGTGTTTTGACACATTGCTGGGTCTTCCGATTCAAATTCTATATCAACAAAATCACTGCTTAATATTCTGCGCACACTGATGCGGCCCACTATTTTTTCAATGCTGTAGTCTGGATGCGTTAAATTGATCAATTCATAAATGAAATTGGTATGGTTTGATTCTTTATGGGCGACAAAATTCTCATAGGTCTTTTGAATATCACCTTTAACGACCAGGGCCTTTACTGCTTCCGGCACAACCTTTTGCAGCTCGGCATACTTTTCCCTTGAAATTATCTTGGTATCAACGCTGTCCAAACTCATGTGCTGGGCAAACAGTTTTAGCCCAACCCGCTCAATGGTTGTTCGGGCCTTAATTAAGTTCAAGAGGTTATCGTAGGCGGTATTGGTAGCTCTATAATCCAATTTGGTGTTATCAAGCTCAATGGAAGACCCAGATGCGATTCCGGTATAAACGCGTGCTTTTGAATTATAAACCTTAGGCTGATCACCGGTCATGAAAAATACCAGAGATGCCAAAATAATGGGTATGAGAATAAGCAAGGCCACATGCCTCAACAATAATCTCACAAAAAACAGAAGATTAAACTTCATTCTTAAAATTGTATTTCTATGCCCACTGTACCTTCCAATGATTTTAGGGCGATTAAAAATTCGGCACGCTGAGACTCAAAAGCACTGATGGCCTGGTTCAACATTTGCTGTAGCCTCGTATATTCGGTCACATTGATGGCCCCATTGGCAAAGTCTTTTTCTGCCCTTACCGATTGTACCTTGTAGGTTTCGACAATTGAATTTGATATAAAAAACAGCCTATGGGCCTTTATAAGGTCATTGTATTGTCTAACGATCAATTGCTCCAATTCCCAAATGGCAAAATCTTTCTGATATTTTGATTTTTCGGCCTCTGCTTTCGCATTTTTAACCTCGCGGCCCCTATTGAAAATTGATGAAAGTGGAAGTTTTATCGAAGCGCCTACAGTGTACCTGCTTTGCTCTGAAGAAAAAAGCGCCTGACTCATGGGGTCGCCGGCCAATTGTTGGCTGCTTAAATTGTCAAAAATGCCATATCCATATCCCGCATCTAAATTAATATTGTTAAGCCACGCTTTTTTGGCAAGTTTTACTGTTCCGTTCCAATATTCATAATCGGCATCAAAAAATTTGAGCCTTGGCGAATTGTCGTTGGCTATGGCAATTAAACTATCTAAAGGGGGCAATTTTTTTGAAATATCATTTTCGGCCAGACCCTTGGTCACAAATTCGTTAATGGATTGGGCAAACGAAACATTTGCAATTAATGTAACTGCTAGGGCAAGCAATAAGCGATTTCCCATTCTTAAACATTTTCTTTTTGAAAAACAGCTTTAAAGGTTCTGAACACAATCCACATATCAATCATAAACGCGTATGGACTGTTTGCATATTCTACATATTTAATATCCAACTGTTTGCGTTCTTCCGGCGACATTTTAGAGCTTCTTCCCCTTGCTTCAACCTGCCATAAACCCGTAATACCAGCAGGACCGTTAAATCTTTCTGTATACTCATCAGTTGTCAACATTTCGGCCTCATATAAAGGCAGGGGTCTGTTTCCAACGATAGACATGTCACCCCTTAAAACATTGATCAATTGAGGCAATTCGTCAATACTCAATTTTCTGATGATTTTGCCCACTTTGGTAATTCGTGGGTCGTTGTCAAATTTTACAAAGGCGTTTTTGGCACTGACCTTTCGCTTTTGATTGTGTATGTTTTCATCAACTTCGGTATCGTCTCCAATAAGCACGGTGCCTTTGGTTTCGGCTGGCTCAGAATCGTCAATTTCTGTTTCTGTATCTTCATCGGTATTGGCGTACTGGTTCAGATGTTCAAATTCCTTCAAACGCTTGTCCGCATCAGGATACATGGACCTTAACTTTAAAAAATTGAAAATTTTGTAACCTGTACCTACCCTTTTTGAAATATAGTAGACCTTGCCCTTTGACTCTAAACGTATGGCCATGATGACCAATAATAAAAACGGGGAAGCCAATAGAAGCACCGAGCCGGAAAGAAGAATGTCAAAGCTTCTTTTCCAAAATCCAATTTTGTACTTTTTTGGTGATTCAACGGCAGAGGTAATTTTTTGTTCCCTTAAATTTGACTTGAGTTCTTTCAAAAAATTGATGCGTTCCAACACTTGCTCAAAGCTGATCGGATGCACAAAAATGTCATCGAAACCATTTTCCATGGCTTCCACCTTCTCCTTTTTGTTTACTTGATCTGCCAAAAGCACAAAAGGAATCTTTTTTGAAGGGTCAAAATTGTTTTCTACGTATTCTTTAAGCTGATGTAGCTCCTCTTTTGAAATGTTTTGCTCACACAAAATGGCATCCAATACCTTAGCGGCATTGACCCATTTATTATTTACCAATTCCGTGTTGTTGTGCAGCCATTTGATGCCACCCACGGTTGACTCGGCCATGTGCACCTGTGCCAAATCGGTGGTTCTGTGAAATTCATCGGCAAAGCGTTTATTGCGGCCAATGTAGAGAATGGTCGTCTTCTGTTTGGTCAGTATTTCCATGTTATTGGCGAATTAAGAGCTTGTCAACCCGGATCAACAATTCTTCTGGATTAAATGGTTTCACCATGTAATCATCGGCACCCAAACGCAAACATTCTACGCGATCGGAACTGCTGTCGCGGCAACTCAATACTATGATCGGAATATCAGAGAAAAGCCCTGTTTCCTTTATTCTTTTGATCAATTCGAAACCATCCATTTCTGGCATTTCAAGATCGGTGATTATCAAATCTGGCATATTACCTTCTTGCAGCCAAGAAATGGCAGAAAGGCCATTTTCCATAGTGGTTACATTGTACGATTGACCCAAGAACTGGGCTACCAATTCGCTTAAGGATTGCTTATCATCAACTACTAGAATTTTCATATCAATTTATTTGTAGTATTAATTAAAACGAAATGTAGGATTATTATTACGCTTACTAAATTCATTGTTGTCAAAGCCAAGCATTATGTTGTAAGTGACTAACTTATGTATGTCTTGTCGTCTGCCCTTTTCAGATAAATTGCCACTCCAGCCAATGAAAACGGCCAACCCTTTTAAAAGGGTTGGCCGCATTTTAAGTTCTGTTGCCTGTATTACTTATATACGATTGGCATTGAAAATATAGTTGGTATTGGTGCTTTTCATTACTTCGCTAATATCGCGATTCTCTTTGCCCACCAACGTTACAACCTTATTGCGTTCTGCACTGCTACGGTACAAGCTCTCAAAAAACAGTGCTGCACTCGCATCGATTTCGGTAACTTTCTCTAGACTGATGACCATGTGTTCATTGTATTCCAGCGCCGATTCAAAATATATCTTTACTGCACCCAAATTCTGTGATGAGATTTTTCCTAAAATTTCAAAAATGCCCCGGTTTTCTCTAATTTCTAAAGCCATAATAAGATTTGTTTATTTGTTAAATACTGTTGCTTGCAACACCCTTTAATATAACGCTTTAATTTACACTTATTGTAATCTTTATCTTACTTTATAATAAATTTAATCGTTGAATCAAATTTGGTCTATTAGATCTACTAATGGGTATTACACTACGATCGATCAGTACACTGTTATCTTGAATATCAATTATTTTCGTATAATTGATGATAAACGAACGGTGTATTTGCATAAAAAGTGAATCTGGTAATTTTTCCTTTATTTTCTTTAGAGTGGAATGTACTTTGTAAGACGTGTCCGTGGTCTTAATTACAATATAATCGCCCTTGGCTTCTATCATCAATATATCGCCCAACTTGAGCTTAATAAGCCTCCGGTCAATATTTATAAAAAGGTCTTCATTTTGTAAATCGGTTCTTTTGGGCGCACCTTTAAAATCTTGGTGCCCTTGTTCAAACGCTTTTCTGATTTTTGACAACGTTTTGGAAAAGCGATCACAGTTGATGGGTTTCATCAAGTAATCGACAATGAAGTCATATTCATAGGCATCAATGGCAAAATTTTTATCAGAACTGGTCAATACTATTTTTGGTGGATTTTTTAGTGTTTCTATAAAATCAAACCCAGTGAGCATGGGCATATGAATATCCAAGAAAATGAGGTCCACTTCATTCTGGTTCAAAAATTTAAGTGCCTCGATGGCATTGGGGAAAAGCTCTAAAACTTGCAAGTCGTCTGCCGATCTGCATAGTTGGGCTACGATTTCACGTGCCGATAGTTCGTCATCTATGATTATACACTTCACCATTATGCCAATTTTAAAATGAATTCTTCAACTGAATTTAGAACACCCATAAAATCATCTTTCAACTTGGTGTCTCCATACTTAAGGTCTTCTTCATATCTAATGGCCAATTTATAGCCGTTGGTCAATCCCAAAATACCCAATTTGTGTTTTATTTTATGCACTACTTTGGCCGATTCTTCCAGTTCATTGTTTTCAAGCAAACTCAGGTAATCCTCCTTTTCTTTAGGGAATTCCGTTTGAATGATCGACAAAAATTTCTTCTCAAATTCTTCATTGCCCCCGGCAATCTCCTTGATATAATTCAGGTTGGGTACTTCTGCCATTATATGTTTGATTTTAAGGTGAAAAAGAATGTTGTTCCGCGGCCCTCTTCCGATGAAAGCCAAATATCACCCTTATAGTAATTAATAAGTTTTTTGACTAAGGCCAGCCCTATACCTGTAGCATTGGCATCATTCTCCAGTTTCTTGAACATATCAAAAATACCGGCTTGCAAATGCTTGGGTATGCCTTTGCCATTATCAGCAATACTAAACAACCACCCCTCTTCATCTTGTTGGGCCGATATGTTTATCCTTCCTTCAATATTACCTTCTGTCGCGCTAACCGCATTGGTCAATAAATTTTTGAATAGTTGCTCAATACGATATTTGTCGGTATAAAGCACAGGTAATTTGCCTTCTACTTTGATGGTTATAAATTCTGGAACGAAAATGGTGCGATCAATTTCTTCAATCAGATGATTTAGATCAACGTTTGTCAATTTTTCTTCGGCTGTATCAATGGTGGCGTGTTTGAGAATACCATCAATTAAACTGTCCATTTTGCCCAGATTCTGAAATATGAGCTCAAAACTGTCCCTGCTCTGATTCTTAAAATCATCACATCCATCTTCAAAGACCCAACTCACCAAGGAGTGTATATTTCTAATGGGCGATTTGAGGTCATGTGACACCATATGGGCATAGTTGTTCAATGACTCGTTCTGTTGTTCCAGATTGTTCAAAAGAAGGTCCTTTTCTGCGGTTATTTCAACTATTTTGTTGGTTTGATTTTCAATATTCTCAACAAACTTATGAGGATCAAAAGCCACATGGCCATTCTGTTTTGAATTAGATTTACTTTGCATAAATGCCACGGCCTTGCCCAAGGCGTCCAATACTTTTTGTTGACTTTCCGTCTCGGCGTTCAATCGCTTATTGGCTTTATAGAGCTCTGTGGAACTCAAAGAAGTTGCCCGCTGAATCATCTTCAGTTTTTCATCATAATCTGAATACGATTTACAAATCGATTCAAAAAATGAATCCATACCCGGATGATTCTTTAAATCATCGGGTAAAAACTTTTTTATTTGACGTTTCAGCAGGGAATGCATCTACTCGCTCATTAGGGTTAAGGTCATCGTCTGGTTGTGCAATTGACATTGGTTTTTGCCTGAAAAAGGCGCCATCTCGCCATAAGAATAAAACCCAGTGATCATGGCTTGGTCTCCGATAACATCTTTAACTTCTTCTATCTCCTCCTCGGTGCGTTGTGCCAGTACCAATTTTCGACCTACACAGCTAACCAAAATGGCCAGGTCTGGTTTTTGGGTTCTATTGAGCATGGCATATTCAGCGGCATTTGAAGCTCCATCGGCTATATCATCCATTGTCGACATCATCAACTGTACCTTGGAATGCACCGGAACATCACCGGCCAGAATCATTGAATTGGCTTCCTCATCTATATTGAGAATGGTTCTAACCAAGGGCTCCGCATCATCACTTTGTTGTACGGTCAAGGGATAAAGCAATGCTGCTTGGGGCAATTCTTTGGCTTTTTCACCCAAATAAGTTTTATAAAGATCCAAGGCTGGTTGACCATCAATTTCATAGAGTACATTGCCTACCGATTTGGTAATGGTTCGCTCTGGGCCAAAGGGCGTCCACCCTCCATAGTTGGCATAGGAAACCTCTAAACTTTCGCCATAAAATCCTATGGCGACCACTTCACCTTGTTTAGGTTTCTCATTATATGAAGTGAGCGTTTTCTCAAATCGGGCTCCATCGCCACATAAACCCCCTGTAATCGATGCTTCAAAATTATCACTGGATTCCAAACCGGCGATAAGGCCACTTCCATTTACAAAACTACCATCAGAAACAATGAAAAGATGGCGAAGCCCTTCTTTCTCAAATTTGTCTGAAATTGTTTTGCCCATCTTCTCAATATCCACATAATCCGAAATGTTCTCGCTTACGATTTTAATTTCGGTTTTTTCAAATTCAATGGCAGTCAAGGTGATGGAATCTTCAAAAACATGGGTTTCCATGATTTCACCCGAGGTTGAGCCAAACACCAATTCCCCATCTGGGTATAGTTCCCTTATTTCTTCATAAATAGTGTCTGCCTCCAATAAAAATCGATCTCCAAACACCAATACCAGGGGTTTGGTCAATTTCTGGGATTGTTTGAATTCCCATTCACCATTTTTTAGTCTTTTTCCTTGATTAATCTTCATGCTCTTTTGATTTATTTTTTAATTGTAAAGAAGAAAGTAGTACCTACTCCAATTTCACTTTCCAGCCATATTTTACCTTCATAGCGATCAATGATCTTTTTTACTATGGAAAGGCCAATACCCGTTGAGCGCTCTTTATTTCCGATAGATTGAAATATCTTAAATATTTTCTCGTGATATTCTTTGGGGATACCTACCCCATTGTCTTTTATACTGAATTGCCAATATTTGGAAGATTCCTCACAAGCAATTTCAACAACCCCTACTTCTTTGTCAATATTGACCACCGCATTGCTTAAAAAGTTTTGAAACAATTGATGGATTTTGGTCTGGTCGGCCTGAATAATGGGGAGGGTTCCCATTACCTGAATACTTACATGCTCGGGAATGAAAATGATTTCCTTGATATTGTGAATAACCTCATTTACATCAACATCGGTATTATCAAGGGTGTCACTGTTTACCGTCGAGTATTTCAAAATACCGTCAATCAGCTTGTCCATGCCTTCTACCTTTTCTTGCATCATTTGAAGGTTATAGCGGCCATTCTCATCCAATTTATCCTTATAATCATCATATAACCAAGTAGCCAAAGCACTCACACTTCGCAATGGAGATTTTAAGTCATGGGAAACAATATGCGCATACTCTTGAAGGCCCTTATTGCTTGCTTCAAGTTCATTGACCAAATTCTGCTTTTGCCTTTCTAGTTGTTTTTGTTGGGTAATATCCAAATGCACGCCAATCGAACCCTCAATTTTTCCTGTTTCATCGTACCTGGGGGCTCCACTGATAAGCCATATCCTTCTTTCGCCCGTGGCAACGGTAACTTCTATTTCGTAGGAGTCTGATTTATTTTTTCGGCGCTTTTTAAATTGGTCTCTGATCTTTTCAAGATTTTGATCATCAAGACCTATGAGTTGCAACACGTCTTTACCGACCAATTCTTGAGTTGAGATACCGATCATTTCGGCATAGCGGTTATTGGCCAAAAGTATGTTGTTATTGGCATCGATTTCAACCAACCCCAGATTCATATTGGCTATAATACTGCTATACTTTTCTTTTTGTATCTCTAGATTTTTTCTGAAATTTTTTCGAAGGGTAATATCATTGTATGTCCATAAATGACCTCTATAGACATCGTCGATGAACAACGGTATGTAATCGCGCTCAAAGGTTCTCCCATCCACAAGTTCCAATTCGTCAGAAAGTATAAGCTCTTGTTTGTTCAAAACATGATCTACACGCTTTACTATATGGTCTGGGTCAACAAACATGTCTTTAAATTTGAGCAATGATTTTTTGCAATCAACGCCTTTGAGTTTTTCAGGTTGAATTGGTATTTGAAATAGATCACAAAACTTTTGATTGGCCAAGACCATTTTCCGGTTCTCATCTTCCAACAAAATACCTGTCTGCAAATTGGTTATCAGGGTTGCCAATCGTTCTTCAGAGGCCTTTAACTTTTCTTCAGAAATTTTATCGGCCGTTATATCTTCTATCATGGCCACTTTATAGTCTATTTCGCCATGGTTGTTTCTAACCGTGCTGACCGACGTCTTGCCGTATAACGTATCCCCGTTTTTTTTGTAGAATTTTCTTGTAATGACAAACTTATCGGCCTCACCTTTTTCTGTTTCTTCCAGCAGGTTTTTATATAAACTAATGTCTTCAATGGTTGAAATTTCGTCAATCGTCAATTTTTTCAGTGCTTGTTCTGAGTAGCCCAAAAGTTCGACGAAAGTTTTATTGGCTTTTACGATCTTATCTTTAACTATCAAAAGAATCCCTAATGAAGAATTCTCCACAATAATATCTTGTTGTCGTTTTTGGTCTTCAAGCATTTGCTTGATCTCTATCTCTCGAGTGATATCGCGAATTACCCCTTGTGCAGCAATGGGAATACCACTATCATTATAAATAAGACTGGCATTGATATTGACCATTTTTTCACCAAAATTTCTGGTAATAATTTTGGCATTATAATTTTTTAAAATCCCTATTTTGAGCAATGATTTAAAAGACTCGACTGTATATTCAATGTAGTCTTCATGCACCATATCAACCAATTGCACGGCTTCTTCGGTGTGGTCAAAACCTAAAAACTCCCTTGCACTGGAATTCATGTTGACCACTTTTGTCGTCATATCCATGACCACATAAGGGTCAATAATATTGACGAAGGCACCGTCTATTTCTGAACCTTCTTTATTGACCAAAGATTTTAGTCTACCATTGGCTTCCTTTAAATGCAAGGACGCATCATACAGCTCCTTGGATCGATCTTCCAATAGCCTTTCTGCTGCTTGCCTGGCCTTGCGCTCACGAACAAGGGCCCTTTGCAGTATTGAAACGTCCTTATCCGTGTTGGACAATGGCGAATTTGACTTCTGTTCCTTGCTCATTTAGTAATTCAAAATCTATTTCTACGTTTTTATCAAAGTGTTCAAATGTTTTTTCAATTAGCCCGTGAGCCAGAGCATATAACCCTCTTGATGAACTATAAACCATGCTCAGTGTATTCTCAGACCGCTCCAAAATTTTAAAAGTTGGTAATTCGGCGTCTGGATAAAGCTTTTTTACGTGTACGTGAATGTGATCTTCTATGGAGTATAAAAGGCTCAGGGGATTTTTATAGCCGCTCACCACTTCAGGATGTATTCGTAATAAGCTTTGAAATAGATAATGACCAAAGGAAAATAAGAGGTCATGGGCAGATACCTTGGTGGTTTTGCTCAAATTGGTGAGCAATTGTACCATCTCATTAAAATCATATGTACCTACTTGGGTGTAGGCACCTTCTGAAGCTAGTTCCGAATTTTGAATAATCTCATCAACGGTCTCCAATCCAAAGGTGGACTCGACCATTTCTAAAAATTCGGAGAATATAATTCCTTTCACAATACAGAATATTATGATTTAAAAGTAGGAATTGTATTACTTTGCCTAAAAATATTGTTGTGAAATGCTGATTTTTTGTTAGGCCTTTACCAGCTCACTAACTTCCCAATAATCAAAAACTTTTTTAAGTTTTGACTCGTAATCATCATATTTTAAGGGTTTTATGATGTATCCCGCAATACCGATTTCGAAACATTTCATTAAATCGACCCTATTTTCAGATGTGGTCAAAATTATGGTGGGCAAATATTTGAGCTCTGGATCTGCCTTGATAATCGTCAAGAATTCGATCCCGCTCATACGGGGCATATTTAAATCCAATAAAATAATATCGGGTAACTTGCCCTCTTTTAATATATCAAGGGCTTCCTCTCCATTTTTCGCTTCAATAATGGTATGTTTTGATTGAAGTTTGGCAATTGCCCGTTGCATTTTCATGCTTTCAATCATATCATCTTCTATAAACAGTACATTCACAACTTGACATTTTTATACCTTACAAAGGTGGGTTAATTAAAGAAAATAAAATCGTTTTAAAGGATAAAGTGTCGATTACCTTCGGTGAACGGTAATAATCTGTGGTTGAATATAGTAATATTTTTCTTACATTATCAAATGTTAAATCCATTTTTGTTACGATTGTATGGTAGCTTTTAACTTTTTGGGGAGCTTTGAAAATACCAAATCATAGGAATGGTCGATGAGTTCTTTAAGCAATGCGGGGTTCAATTGATCTAAATAAAGGGTGTTCCAATGTACTTTGCTCATATGATAGCCCGGAATGATAATGCCATCATATTCTTCTCTAAGGCTTATTGCCCTTTCGGGTTCACATTTTAAATTGACCTGTGAAGGCCTACGCTCCAAAGGTGCCAATGCAAACATTTTGCCCAACACCTTAAATACCAGAGTTTCGCCGTCAAAAGGAAAACCTTCGGTGACGCCCTTTTTGGCCATACAATAATTTCTAAATTCTTCAATGTTCATTGCGCAATACCCTGTGAATCATACACCAATACTTTCTTCCATAGATCTTGGCACTCTTCAATAAAGGTAAGGTGCACCTGTTCCTTTTGATATAGTTCTTGTGCGGCTGCAGATTCAAAGGTCACGATCATATTATACGTGAATGAATCATCGACCACCGCTCTAGTAGCTTTGGGCGGCATACCCACATAGTTTGTTTTGGTATATTCTGAACTGTTCAAAAATTTAAATAATGAGGCTTCAAATTTTGCACGGTCTGCCTCGCTTTCAGGATTCTTTAACCAGATATAAACCGAGTGGGCAAAAGTTTTGTCAAAAGAAACTTCTTTGGCATTCTCTTGTGAAAATGCATGATTGGCCATAATAAGACATACAATCAGTAATATTTGTTTTCTCATGGTCTTAGGTTTTAAGATTCTATAAATTGTTTATCCCTATTCGATATTTCAAGAGCTGAATAATCCAATTTCCAACCTATGGTCTCTACAATTTTTTCAATTAACAAAACCGCCTGCAGTGCTTCATTCTTTGCGGAATCTATCAACCCACTTTCTGGTATTTTATCGCGAATGTGTTGGGTGGCGTTTTTGTTGAGTTCGGTCAGGTCATTGGGAGAGAATGAATTGAACAGACCGTTTTTAATATCATAAAACTGTAGATCGGGTTCTATTGACAAAATTTCTGGTTCAGGAAAATCGGTGAGTATTATTCTTTTGTGCTCATTATCGGCCGTTAGTTTAATTTTTTTAAGGTCATAACCAATATGCGCTTTGGCGTTGATGACCACAAGGGCCTTTTTTTTGCTGCTCAATATATGCATGAAGCCCTCCTTGATATTTTCATAGCGATATATTTCGGCAAAATCACCTTCTACAGACACCAGTTTGCAAACACTTTTAATTTTGTCCAGGATGACGGTTGATTGGTGCATGGTCAATTCTTTGTCCTTTTTTCTGCGGAAAAATGTGAACAGCCAATACATTATGATTGCTCCTAAAACAAGACCTAAAAGAACTTCTATCAAACTATCCATAATTTAAATATAACAAGAATGTGCCTATGTCAATATTTGGTACAACACCGGTCTGCTGGGGCTAGCGTCATTTTCAATCGGAGCCACTTGAATATCCAAAAAATAAGTACCATCCAGAATACTGTTGCCCACATAAATAAACTCGGTAATGGTCGCATTTTTGCGCAATTTAGCACCCACACCCCAAAAGGCCTTATGTGCCAATAACGCCCCATTGTCATACTCTCTATCGACCGAAGGCAAATCAATCAATAAGTGCATTATCCCCTTTGTATTTAAATAGCGGGCCGCTTCTTGGGTTACATACGGCGGATTGGTATTGGAATATTGGGCGCGTTTTTTGTCCTTAAGGTTGGGCAGGGTTCTTATGACCAAAGCATCTCTTTTTTTATTGCCCAAATTAAACTTTAATTGTTTTTTTGAAATGACAAAATCGTCACCTTCTTTCTCCGGGGCCACGGTCACTACCTCTGCCAAGGCAAAAAATTGTTTTAACTGTTTGTTGACCGAATGAAATTCTTTGGTGATATGGCCAAAGCATTCCGTATGGGTCACATGTGCATGCGGATTGAACCAGATATCATTAAAATTTGTTGATGCGCCATGGGAAACACTACCAATAAAATCGCCATCAATGTGCGGCCCTATATTAGGAGGGTCAATGTACCAAGCATTTACGTTTTTAGAATCGCCTCGTAATGCTATCGAGATATCCAAAGGCTTTGAAAGATCAATTTTATAATTTCTAGAATTGTAGTGAATGGAAGCAATCATTATTTCAAATTTAGCATAAATAGATCTGCTGCGATTCCGTCTACCAAAAATTTGCCCTTTTTAGTGGTCTTGAGCACATCGCCATCAAAAAAGAGCAAATGCGATTCCAAATGCCTTTGAACCTGTTGCTGCAAATAAGTTTCATAATTACTTCCAAAGTCATTTTTGACCTTCTTCAATGACACTCCCCATATGGTGCGCAGGCCGGTCATCACATATTCGTTGTAACAATCCGTTTTTGTCAAGATTTCGGTTTCCATAGGCAGTTGGTCCTTTGCGATGGCTTGTATGTATTTGATATTGTTTCTTATGTTCCAACCACGTTTTTTACCATCAAAGGAATGAGCCGAGGGGCCAATGCCCAAATATTTTTGACCTTGCCAATAGGCCGTATTGTTCTTTGAAAAGTAGCCCCGTTTACCAAAATTGGAAGTCTCATAATTTACAAAACCCTCTGTCTCCATAAGCTCGACCAAAAGGTGAAATTGTACTTGGGCCTGCTCGTCATCCACATTGGGCACCAGCCCTTTTTCAATGAATTTTTTTAATGCTGTTTTCGGCTCAACTGTGAGGGCGTAGGATGATATGTGAGGTATGTTGAAGGAAAGTGCCTTCTTGATGTTTTGCAACCATCGTTCATTACTCATGTTGGGAATTCCATAGATTAAGTCAATGGAGAGATTATCAAAAAGCGCTGAGGCACTTCTTAGACTATTTTCAGCCTCGATGGCAGTATGGGCCCTATTCATTAATTGTAGATCTTCATCAAAAAAAGATTGAATGCCGATGCTCATTCTATTGATACCGGCCTTTGACAATTCACTTAGTTTATCGTCGTTCAAATCATCTGGATTTGCCTCCAGCGTGATTTCTGGCAATTCGACAACCTTAAAATTTTTATGGATTGTATGGAGCAATGCTTGAATTTCGGCGACTTCCAAAACCGAGGGGGTACCGCCGCCAAAATAGATGGTACTTACAATTTCATTTTTAAGTTTGTTTGCTCTCAGTTCCAATTCCCTGGCCAAGGCTTTGATCATCACCTCTTTTTTACCCATTTGGGTCGAAAAGTGGAAATCGCAGTAATGGCAAGCTTGCTTGCAGAAAGGTATGTGAATGTAAATTCCGCTCAACTCAATGTTCAATTAGCATTTTACAATTATAAATGTGACTAATTAGTTATTTATTCTGGTAGTCTTAAGAATAGAGAACATAATCTTTGAAAGTTCATCGGCCTGTTCTATTAATTGTTCTGCCTTTTGTGAATCTAAATAATTAGAGTCTTTGAGTAGTGAAATCCAATATTTGGTCTCAAGGCTCTCTTTATAGGCAATAGAAATTTTAGCAGAAAAGTCTGCTTTAGAAATTGCACCATTTGCTTCTGAAATATTAGCTCCAATTGAAGTTCCTGCTCTTAGTAGCTGCTTTGACAATACATACTCCTTATTAAGGGATATCATTTCTTTATATAATAACACAATTTTCACCGCAAAATCATAAGACTTGCTAGCAAGGGGATTATTGTTCTTTGCCATTGAAAATTGATTATTGTGAATTGTTAATTAATCTTATCTGCATTTTGCTTAACAAAAGCACCCCAGCCCGAATACTGCTTACCAACAGCTACACGGCCTTCATTATAATAATGGCAGACCGCAGCGGCCAAGCCATCGGTACTGTCCAAATTGGTGGGCAACGACTTTAAGCCCAAAATGCTCTGAAGCATTTTTGCCACTTGTTCTTTACTCGCATTGCCATTGCCCGTAATCGACATTTTAATTTTTTTGGGAAGATATTCCGTTATGGGTATTTGTCGTGACAGTCCGGCAGCCATCGCCACGCCCTGTGCACGGCCCAATTTGAGCATGGACTGCACATTTTTACCGAAAAAAGGAGCCTCAATGGCTATTTCGTCAGGATGATAGGTGTCAATGAGCTCAATGGTGCGTTCAAAAATGAGTTTTAGTTTGGTGTAGGGATCATCATATTTTTTGAGCAACAATTCGTTCATTTGAATAAATTGCATCTTCTTGTTCACCACCTTGATAATACCAAAGCCCATAATGGTCGTGCCTGGATCAATTCCCAATATAATTTTTTCGTTTGCCAATTTAATTTGCTGTATTTAATATTATGGGCAATCTGAATTTTATGCTCACCGGTATACCGCGTTTAATGGCTGGAGCCACTGTAGTCAAATCATTAAGGCGCTTGCCCACCTCTTCTTTAAAGCCTGGTAATATTTTCTCTAAATCTTGTTTTTCTTGAATATCCAAAATGGTGATAAAACCATGTTCATCAATTAAAAAATCAACTTTGAGGGTATCATGCAGATCATTTTCCAGAGAAAGTTGCAAGCTTGAGAGCGTATCGCTAAATCGCTGTAGCATCATTTCTTGGAAACAAACACGCTGAACATTTTTGCTTGCCGTTTCATCACATTCATCAAAAAGTGGATATTGATCAACATCGTTCCAATCAATGCTTGCCAATTCTTCTTTAACCAAACGATGGGTGCGCTCTTCTTGTGACAAAAAATACTCACAAGATACCAATAGAAAAACCATGGGTCCGAACAACCACTTACGCATAACAGCCCTTTAATTTGGCTGAAATTACGATTTTTCAACTGCTTTAAAAAGTCATGGTCTACTTTCTCTTCTCAAGTATAGAGGAATAATGTCATTTAACCTTGAGAGTTACAATTCTTGGATTTTGTAACAAATGCAGCTTACATTTGTCTAACTAATATCATCATGGATATCGCTTTACTCTTTATTGGTTTTATTTTAATGCTCATCGGCATTTTGGGAAGTTTTCTACCGGTACTTCCCG
Source organism: Croceitalea sp. (assembly GCA_013001145.1). Lineage (GTDB taxonomy): Bacteria > Bacteroidota > Bacteroidia > Flavobacteriales > Flavobacteriaceae > Croceitalea. Next base: position 20,048 of record JABDND010000034.1, read on the forward strand.
GGCCACCCATTAGTTGGGTTGGGCTTTTGCTTTTATATCTGACCCAAGCCATTCCCGACGATTGGTGGGTTTTGGGCATAACACTGGGCATTGCCTTGACCGTCACCGTTATGGATTATATTATTCCCGCCATGGGAACCAAAAAGTTTGGAGGTACCAGGGCGGGTATGATAGGTACGGTAGTTGGGCTGTTAGTGGCTATTTTCTTTCCAATACTGGGCCCATTTGGTATTATCATTTGGCCTTTTGTAGGTGCTTTGGTGGGTGAATTGATCAATAAGGCCGATCAAACCTCAGCTTTAAAAGCAGCTTTTGGATCGTTCATTGGTTTTATGACCGGCACATTTTTAAAATTTGTAATTGCTGTGGTCTATTTTGGCTTGTTTATCTGGAAAGCGCTGGAATACCGAACCGAATTGTTTACCTTTTCCTAATCTAGCCAGTCGACTTTGTCTTTTAAAGGCTTTTTAGTTACCTCATTGGTTGGTCCATCATAATAACCTACATAGAAAAACCCCAAACACTTTTCGCCTTCTTTCAAATCGAAAAAATCATCCATATAGGCTATCAAACCTGGGGAACTCCAATAGGAGCCCAAATTTAGCTCAGTAGCAACCAACCACATATTTTGAACGGCCATGGCCGTGGCCGCCAGTTCTTCCCATTCG
>JABDND010000035.1 GCA_013001145.1 Croceitalea sp.
AACCTATTTCGATGCCTATACTTCAAGTCGTTTGCCATTGAACCTGATACAGGCCCAACGCGATTATTTTGGATCACATACCTACGAGCGACTAGATCGTGAAGGTACGTTCCATACCGAATGGGAAGAGTTGGGTTTACAATAGCCCAATAACTCTAGCGTTCAGAAAAAGAATTGTATTTTTAAAACGGAGTTGAATTTATTTCCCCCAAAATAGTTTAGAAAAATCGTTTGGACTCCGATTAATAAACTAGGGGTTATCAAATTTTAAATTGATACACCTAGCTATAAGTATAAAAAATTATGGGGAAGAACAACACGTCAAAAAAGGCTCAAAAAAAATGGTTGCAAGTCCTTCAGTTTTTCGCAGCCTATTTAGTGGCAGCTTGGACTTTTCTTCAATTTGTGGATTGGATACTAATTAGATATTCCATATCTCCATATTGGGTTGATATGTTTTTATGGCTGTTTGTAGGGATAATCCCCTCAATGATAATTTATTTGTACCATCGTGAGCGTATCAACCAAAGAGTCTTACGCTTAAGGGAAAAAATTATTTTTCCGCTTAACATTGTCATTATTGCCATTGGGCTCTATTTTGGTTTCGGGACATCAGATTTGGGAGCTACTACCAAAGAAATTGAAATCACCAATAACAAGGGTGAAATTGAAAACATCACGATAACAAAAGAAGAGTTCCGGACTATTTTACCCATTTTTAATTTCACCCCAATTAGCAAGGACAGTAGTATTGCCTGGTTGGGGCATGGAATTCGAAACATATTGTTCTACGACTTGTCCCAGGACAAAAGCTTAACTGTTGAAACCCAATCTGAAAGCAATACAACGGCCAAAGTCACGGAAGCAAAATTGAATTCTCAAACCTATATTGACGGTAGCTTTGACAAGCAAGAAGATACCTACATTATCAATGTTAGTGTTAGATCCAGTAAAAACGGGAAGGTTAAAAATGATAAAATTTTTAGTGGAACTGACCTGTTGAATTTAATCGATGAAATCAGTGTTTATATTAAACAGGAAACGGTGGTGTCCCTTGAAAATAGTAGTCAATACCTAGATTTAGAAATTAAAGAGCATCTGAGTGAATCACTGCCCGCGATCAAATATTTTGTTGCAGGGGATTACGAAAGGGCTATTGAATTAGATAGCACCTTTGCTTTGGCATACCTTAATAATTCCATAAACCAAATAACTTATAATAGAAGTCGCATAGATGCTAAGCAGTTAGCAGATAAAGCGTTTGAACATAAAAACAGGTTAACTTACGATTTTCAGAAACAAGTTGTATTATACCGTTATCTAGCTTATGAACAATGGGAGGCAGCAGAAGATTTGCTAAAATTACAACTGGAAGATTTACCTCAAAATCGCTCCTTAAACACCATTTTATATCGACTTTATTCAAAAACCCGGAACACTCAGGCATTTGCTGACCATGCGGAAAAACAGCATAGCAATTTAAAAAGTGCGTATAACAGAAATCTTTTATACCATGCCGGTCTAATTAGTGGCAGGTATAACGAACTGATTGAAGGAATAAAACTATATATGCGGCTAAATCCATTTAATGATGGAATTTTTCCCTATTTGTTGGCTCCGCAGCTCTTAAAGGGTGATTTAAATGAGGCCCAGGCTACTTTAGATAAAATTAAACTACTTCATCCTAATGATAATGGGGCAATGCAAGTATATGAATCCACCCTAGCCTATTTAAAAAATAATAAAGTAAATATCAAAGATTTAAATTTTTTTAAAGGTGAGTTTAGAGCTCATTATAATCAATCTGTACAAAATTTTTGGATAGAGGACAATCGCCTTTTGGGGTATTATTCCAACCAGTTCATACAACCATATATACCTGTTGGCGATTCAAAATTAATGCAAGTAAGAACTCCATCCTTGTATTTTCAATTTTTTGATTTTATAGAAAATGAAAAAGGCCAGGTATATCAGGTGAACATGGTAGAAAAAGATCCCGATACAACAAGGACCTATTTAATGTGGAAATTAGATGCTTCCATTAAAAAAGCAGAACAAATATTATTGGAGCGTAACTATGATGAAGCTGAAGAAGCCTACAAAGAGGCCATTGAGGCCAATCCCAAACATTTTTATTTAAAAGATGCCCTACAGCATATTGAATATGTAAAAAATACCGATTCGGTAACATTGCAGAAACAGTATGAACAGGTGGTGGGCACTTACAGCAAAGAAGAAACATCTAAACGAAAAATTCGTTTAAAGAATGGACGATTACTGTATAAAAGAGGTGGTTTGTCTAGCAAAGAATTACTACCCATTTCAGCAACCCGGTATATGAATATGTCTGAATTTCGATACAACTATGAATTTGAATATAAAGACGGACAGGTACTGGCCAGTTTTGCCTGGTTCTTCAACCCTGAAAATATGGCCTGGGAAAAATATGCTCCTGAAAACAATTATATGCTTAAAGACCAATAAAACTGAATTCTTTTAGTGCATTCTTAAAAAGTGATATTTACAAAGGGTATAACAGCACTTGTATACACACTTTCATCTTTGTCATACAGCATATTGTATTTAGCCCCTATGGCTATTTTATTGGTAATGTTCAAGCCGGCGCCAACAAATAAGGCGGAGTCCCAGTACTTATTGGTTTCCTCTCCAGTAGGTGTTTCTGTTTTGGTCGATACCCGAAGCTGGGTAAATTCGAGTAAGGTCAAGAACTTTTGAACGGGGGTGTATTGACTTATTACATTGAACCCAAATGTGGTCGTTTTTTGCAAATCTTTGATTGATGTGTAACTGCCTTGTAAGCCACCACCAATACTGACTTTATTGCTCACATCATAAATTAGGTTTGGTGAAAGTGCAATATTGGTCCCCCCTACAAAACTCAGTGCAAAACCACAACCAAATTTTAATGGTTTCACTTGATTTGCAGTACTATCTGTCACAATCACATCAGTGACTTGGCCATATAAATTTTCGCAGTAAATAGCCATTACCACTACAAGACAACAAATTAACTTGTGCAATTTCATAATATCTGTTTATTAGAGTTAGTTGTTGGAAGGTATAACTTTTTAAGCATCCAAGTTTAAATACAGAATGTAGATTCAAAAGTGTGGTCGCAATTTGCTTGAATTACAAAAGTTAACCTCTTTGTTAATGGCATAACGTTTTTATCGATTCACATTTTTATGAATTAATTTATGTTCTTACATTGAAATGGTCAAGCTCATCAAGGCGATAAGTCATAAATAAACAGTATTATTATATGATTTAATTTTCAATATTTTAAGAACCTTAAAAGCTTTGATTATGAAGAAAACGAAGTTATTTTTAGTGGTGCTCTTTGCATCAATGAGTGCAATTGGTTCAGTTTATGCGTCTGATGCAAAACCAGATACCGATGCAAAACCAGACCCAGAAGTAAAAGAGATTCCAGCTGAAATTAAAGTGATGTTGGATCGCTTGGAAGAAATCAAGGGCTTGGATAAATCAGATTTAAATAGGCATGAGAAAAAAGCATTGCGCAAAGAAGTTCGCGCAATGAAGGCCCAAATTAAATCTTCGGGTAATGGTATTTATATTTCAACCGGAGCAATCATCATCATTTTATTGTTGATTATTATTCTTTAAATAAAAAAAGGGCTCCATGGAGCCCTTTTTAAATCTATTTATCACTTTTGCGAGTTTTTATTTCTTTAAGTCAAAGCGATCTAAGTTCATTACTTTGTCCCAAGCTTTCACAAAGTCTTTGACAAACTTGGCTTTGGCATCATTACAGCCGTAAACCTCTGCTAAGGCTCTCAACTCGGTATTGGAACCATAGATTAAGTCAACGCGAGTTCCAGTCCAATTCACTTTGCCAGTTTTGCGATCACGACCCTCAAACACTTCATCATTAGAATCAACGGCTTTCCATTCATTGTTCATATCTAAAATGTTAATAAAAAAGTCATTGGTCAAACTACCGGGCTTGTTGGTCAATACCCCATGCTTAGAACCGTCGTAATTTGCATTGAGCACCCTCATACCGCCAAGTAAAACGGTCATCTCAGTAGCGGTCAAGGTCATCAATTGCGCTTTGTCAATCAATAGTTCTTCAGACTTTACACTGTACTTGCCCTTCAAATAGTTACGGAAACCATCTGCACGCGGCTCCAATACTTCAAATGATTCTGAATCGGTCATTTCTTGGGTTGCATCGGTACGCCCTGGAGTAAATGGTACGGTGATGTTGTGACCAGCACTTTTGGCTGCCTCTTCTACCGCCGCGCATCCACCCAATACGATTAAATCGGCCATTGAAACTTTCTTGTTATCGCTTTGCTCAGCATTGAAATCTTGCTGAATTTTGGTCAAAACATCCAACACTTTGCCTAATTGCGTAGGGTTGTTCACCTCCCAATTATTTTGGGGTTCAAGGCGAACACGTGCTCCATTGGCTCCACCCCTAAAATCGGAACCTCTAAAAGTTGAAGCCGAAGCCCATGCCGCAGAAACCAATTGTGGAATGGTCAAACCTGAGGTCAAAATATTCACTTTTAATCTGCTAATGTCATTGGAATCTATCAAATCATGGTCCACAGTAGGAATTGGATCTTGCCATAGTAGCGTATCTTTTGGCACTTCAGGTCCTAAATAACGAGAAACAGGACCCATATCGCGATGCGTCAATTTGAACCATGCTTTTTGGTAGGCTTCTTTAAATTCTTCTGGATTCTCCAAAAAGTGTCTTGATACTTTTTCATATGCTGGGTCCATGCGCAAAGAAAGATCCGTAACCAACATAAATGGGTCATTCATCTTTTTTGGGTCATGCGCATCTGGAATAGTTCCGGCGCCGGCGCCATCTTTCGGCTTATATTGCCATGCCCCTGCAGGGCTTTTGGTCAATTCCCACTCGTATCCAAATAAGTTCTCTAAATACTTGTGGCTCCATTTTATTGGTGTATCTGTCCATGCACCTTCCAAACCACTTGTAATCGTGTCAGGGCCTTTGCCACTTCCAAAATTGTTTTTCCAGCCCATACTCTGCATTTCAATGGATGCACCAGCAGGTTCTGCTTCAAGATAATCGGCATCACTGGCCGCGCCGTGGGTTTTTCCAAAAGTATGTCCACCGGCTATCAAAGCAACGGTCTCGTAATCATTCATGGCCATACGACCAAAGGTCTCACGAATATCGTGAGCGGCAGCAACAGGGTCAGGGTTGGCATTTGGTCCTTCTGGATTCACATAGATTAGTCCCATATGGGCCGCACCGAGCGGGCTTTCCAATTCACCATCATCGTTATATCTTTTCTTATTTCCCAACCATTCCGCTTCTGAGCCCCAATAAATATCTTCTTCGGGTTGCCAAATGTCTTCACGGCCACCAGCAAAACCATACATGGGCAATCCCATGGATTCGTGGGCCACATTGCCGGTCAAAATCAACAAATCTGACCACGAAATTTTCTTCCCATATTTTTGTTTGATGGGCCATAACAAAAGTCTGGCCTTATCTAAGTTGGCGTTATCGGGCCAGCTGTTTAAAGGAGCGAACCGTTGAGCACCGGTCCCACCACCACCACGGCCATCAGCAATACGGTAGGTTCCTGCCGCATGCCATGCCATACGAATGAAAAAAGGACCGTAGTGTCCGTAATCTGCAGGCCACCAATCTTTACTATCGGTCATTAAGTCTGTCAAATCTTTTTTGATTGCCTTCAAGTCGAGCGACTTGAATTCTTTGGCATAATCAAAATCTTCATCCATTGGGTCAACAAGATTTGAGTGTTGACGCAAGATGTTTAAATTCAATGAGTTTGGCCACCAATCTCGGTTAGTGGGGCCACTACCGGCGGCCTTGTTCATTTCGCCGTTCAAAAACGGGCATTGAGCGCTTGATTCATTGACCCCGTAGGCTTGACCTTCGGAAGATGTCGATGAGTTTGTCTTGTTATCCATAGTTATTTAAGGGTATATGTTCTTTTGTAATTCAGGTAAATTTACCAAAATGTTTATGTATTAAAATGATATAGATCATAGATATTCCCTATGACCTATGAACAACTTCTATGGTGTTGTTAAATTCCCTACAATCTTAAAAATTACCTGATTGGGCTGCATAACCGCATCCAATAATTTCATTATTTTTAATTCAAGGGCTTTGACGAGACACAATGAGTTGGAATTAAAAAAATCAAAACCCATTTTCTATTACCAATTGACTGTTCATGATTAAAAAAATATTTTTTCCTTTTATTCTTTTGTTGCTGGGCTGGGCTTTTTTTATGAACCCGAATATCAAGGATGTGGCGGCGGGAGTAGCCATTTTACTTTTCGGAATGATCATGCTTGAAGATGGCTTCAATGCTTTTGTAGAAGGCCCGTTGCATAATTTATTAAAGCGTGCGACCAATAAATTATATAAAAGTCTAGGGTTGGGTTTTTTTGTTACCGCCCTTTTACAGTCAAGTTCTTTGATCAGTGTGATTACCATTTCCTTTTTAAGTGCGGGCCTTATTAGTTTGCCCGCGGGTATCGGAATTGTATTTGGCGCCAATATAGGCACGACAGCCTCGGCTTGGTTGGTGGCCATTTTTGGTTTGAACATTAAGGTTTCTGCTTTGGCCATGCCCATGCTCGCCTTTGGTATTCTATTCGTTTTTCAAAAATCCAAAAACCTAAAGGGCATTGGTTATGTGCTTGCTGGTCTGGGCTTCTTTTTTCTGGGCATTCATTATATGAAGGAAGGTTTTGACACTTATTCAGAAACCATCAATTTGGCCGATTATGCCGTGGAAGGGGTTTGGGGCCTAATTGTCTTTACCCTTATTGGAGTTTTGATCACGTTGGTTTTGCAATCAAGCAGTGCTGCGATGGCACTTATTTTAACAGCCTTGGCCGCAGGCCAGATTACATATGCCAATTCACTGGCATTGGCCATTGGTGCCAACATAGGCACTACTATAACTGCTGTTTTGGGTGCCTTGAGCGCCAATATTTCGGGCAAAAGGCTGGCCGGCGCCCATTTGGTATTCAATTTGGTAACAGGCATCATCGCCCTGGCACTAATAAACCCTTTAGGTGATTTGGTCAATTATATTTCGAAATTGACCCACGTTGCCAATGATAATTATCCCATAAAACTGTCCATTTTCCATACGATATTCAATGTCATTGGGGTCATTGTCATGTTGCCATTTATTAAACTCTTGGTCAAATTACTGAACCGAGTCTTTAAAACAAAAGCGCCAGATGAACAACCCATCGAATATCCGTTTTACTTAAATGAAACCATATTGGCCTATCCGCAAACAGCCTTAAGGGCCCTATTGGATGAAAGTAAGCGTTTGTTTGAAAATGCAATGTTCAAAATTGTTACCCATGGTTTAAATCTGCATAGAACAGATATCTTAGGCGAGGAGAAGTTAAAAAAGGTGATTAAAAAATCAACGGAAGAACTGCCCATAGATATTGAAGAAGTTTACTATAGTAAAGTCAAAATCATCTACAGTAAAATAATAAAATATGCGACTTTGGCTCAGAGCAAGTTCTCCATGTCGCCCAAAGTGATGAAAGCCTTCACTAGAATCAAGGTCGCAAATCGCAATATTGTCGAGGTCATCAAGAACATACAAGGGCTTCGCAAAAATGTTAGCCTCTACATGAACTCTGATAATGTGTACATGAAAAAGGAATATGACCGACTACGTCGAAAGGTTTCACAGGTTTTGAGGGAAATCCATAGCATTAGAACAGATGTAACTGGTAAAGATCATTTAACGCGTCTAGAAGATTTGAAATCTAAAGCTGAAAAAAGTGACGTCCTTTTGGATGGAACCTTGGATAAACTGATAAGAGAAAACAAAATATCAAGTGTAATGGCCACTTCATTGGCCAATGATAGCGATGTGGTGGCCGACATAGTTAAAAAATTGATTGAAACTGCAGAACTATTATATATTGATAGTGATACACTGATTAATCTGTCCACGAAAGAGAAACAAATATTGAAAGAACAAAGTCGAAAAAAGAATAACAAATCTAAGCGATCCACAGTCTAGCCAAAAAGCGTGGTTTGATTAAAACAAAGCAGCTTTTCCGTGGTAGCGAATAGATTTAGAACCAGTGCAACAGTTATCAAATCAAGGGTATAATTAAATGGGTGAACTATCGGTGAAGGCAAGGCATAAATTTCTATTTTTGAAAAGATGATTCGGGCCTTTTTCAATTGCAATTTAATTTAAAGATTACTTTATGAAGCTACTTGACCTTTTTAAAAGTATTATGAGATTCAAAACGTATATAGTGGTCTTTTCTTTTTTACTATTGGCATGTCAACAGCAGACGGAACTCAGCTCGATCAATCCTGAAAATTGGTCAAAAAGAAAAGTGGTTTTAAGCGAGCAAGATTCACTTGAATATGGCAAATCATATTTATCCATTTACTCTCAAATTTATAGTACTTCAGAACATAAAACACATAATTTAACGGCTATGGCCAGTTTGCGCAACACTAGTGATATGGATACCATTTACCTATTAAAGGTTGCCTATTACGATACACATGGAGATTTAATTAGAACATATTTTGACCATCCTATTTACCTGAAACCACTGGAAACAACTGAAATTATCATTGACGAACATGATACTACTGGTGGAACTGGATCTAATTTTATCATTGAATGGAAAATACCAAAAAATTGTCCTGAACCTTTATTTGAAGGCATCATGAATTCGACCATGGGCCAACAAGGTCTCTCGTTTACAACCAACGCCAAACGACTGCAATGATTATGGTAGAAATATTGACGACCATATTTTTTCTTATTGCCGTTATTGATCCCATTGGTACGGTGCCTGTCTATTTGGAAGCCACCAAAGAATTTGACAGATTACATCAAAAAAAAATAGCCGTTAGGGCTTCGATCATTGCCTTTTTCATCTTGCTCTTTTTTATTGTAATTGGCCAATTGATCCTCGAAGGAATGTCAGTTTCATTGGATGCATTTCAGATTTCAGGCGGGGTCATCCTTTTTCTGTTTGCGTTGACAATGATTTTTGGCGATGGCAAACCTGAAAGGGAAAAAAGCCAAATTACAGATTATAAGCATGTGACGATTTTTCCAGTAGCCATACCATCGATTGCTTCACCGGGAGCCATTATGGCAGTGGTATTAATGACAGATAATCATATTTACACCATTCAGCAACAAGGCATAACGACCATATTGGTCTTGGTTGTCATTGGCTTGACCTGTTTAATACTTTTGGCCGCTCGTTATGTTCAAAAATTAATCGGGGATTATGGTATTACGGTCATCAGTAAAATTATGGGCTTAATTCTGGCCTCGTATGCTGTTCAGAGTATTTTAAGCGGCATAAGCAATTACTTCACCGCCATTCAATAACTCACCGAACAAATGCGGTCGTTATCAGGCTCATTCATTGAATCCCATACGAATTGCTGCCTTAAAAAAATTCACTATTTTTAGTCCAATTGGAAGGTTTTTCCCAATTGGGCATTCTCACTGTACATTCCAAATAAGCAATACACCTATGAAACGAAGAACATTTGTAAAAAATACCGCGGCCTTATCGTCATTAGCGGTAATGCCGACTTCTGCCTGGTCACAATTAAACGATGAAACATTGCGAACAGCACATATAGGTGTTGGTAATATGGGCTTGGAAGACTTAAAGGCCTTTGCATCACATAAATTGGTTGTGGTTACAGCACTTTGCGATGTAGATTCCAATAATCTTGCGGCAGCCAAAGCTCTGCACCCCGATGCCAAAATATATAACGATTATCGAAAAATGTTGGCCGAGATGGGTGATTCCATCGACGCGGTAACGGTTTCAACCCCAGACCATACACATGCTCCAGCTTCCCTGATGGCAATGAAGATGGGTAAGCCCGTTTATTGCCAAAAACCGCTCACGCACCACGTGACTGAGGCGAGGGAAATGGCGAAAATAGCTGCTGAAAAAAAATTAGTGACACAAATGGGCATTCAAGTACATTCCTTTTATGACTATAAATTGGCCACTTATTTAATTCAATCTGGTATTATTGGCAAGGTAAGTACTGTACGGGCGTGGTCGCCTAAAAATTGGGGCTATGATGGACCGGCTCCGACAGGTAGTGATGTAGTTCCTGATACGGTGGATTGGAATCTATGGTTGGGCACTTCTGCCGAAAGGCCATATAAAGAAGGTGTTTATCATCCTGGCAATTGGAGAAAATTATTGGACTATGGATGTGGTACTTTGGGTGATATGGGCGTTCATATTTTTGATACCCCCTACAATGCCCTACAATTGGATGTGCCCACGACCATTGTGAACAATTGCAGGCCGCCTTCGGGCTTTGGTTATCCTGAAAACAATACAGTCACCTATGAGTTTCCAGGTACTGTATATACCGAAGAGACGCTTACTTGGATATGGTACGACGGCCCAGGAGCCCCAGGCATGCACACTGACCTTGGTCTGCCCAATATGGAAAGACTGCCTGAACAAGGAGCCATGTTCATGGGTGAGAAGGGACGGCTACTTTTACCTCACTTTATGGAGTTGCCAAGACTCATTGTTGATGGTAAGTATGTGAATATAGAATCGGAGATAGCGGCCATCGAAAAATCAAAAAATTTAGGGGCACCCATTAGAAATTACGGCACAGAAAGTCCAAAACATTATCATCAGTTTGTCGACGCCTGTCTTGGCAAAGATGAATGTAGTGCCCCATTCTCATACGCTTCACGCTTGACAGAAGTTATACTATTGGGGGTGATTGCTGGGCGTTTTCCCAATAAAACCCTGCATTGGGACAGTGAAAAAGCACAGTTTAAAGAACGAGAGGCCAACGCATTCTTAAGTGCTCCTTACCGTAGTTTTTAAATTTTCACTTGGGTAGAAATTGTGTGGAGCAGCAAGCTGCAATATGAGGGGTATCTTAGTAAAGAACGTTACTTGAAAACTCCAGTGTTCATAGAGGCAATTGGTTCATTTTTCTTATATTAAGGGGTATTTCAAAAATATAGTACTTGAGTAGTTAAATTTGATATTATTGAACTACTTTGGTCGCAACTAAAAACCCCCAACTTTTGAAAGAAGAACATCGCAAATGGTATTCCCCCACCTTGAGCAAAGACATTGAAATGCTCATTTTTGGTCATGCCGGCTACCCACTCATTTTATTTCCCACCACCATGGGACGTTATTATGAATGTAAAGATTTTAAACTCATTGAATCTGTTCAATGGTTTGTAGACCAAGGTATTGTACAGATTTATTGTCCGGATAGTGTTAATGAACTAAGCTGGTACAACAAAAGCATTCATCCTGCTGAACGTGTAAAAAATCACATGTGGTATGATCAATTTGTACTTGATGAATTGGTCAACGCCATATGCCACCAAAAAGGATTGCCCAAAGTGGCGGTGGCAGGACCCAGTTTTGGCGGCTATCAAGCAGCAAATTTCGCATTTAGACATCCTGATAAAGTGAGCCACATGATAAGTATGAGCGGTTCTTTTGACATCAAATCATTTATGGACGGTCACTACGACGACAATGTATATTTCAATAATCCTGTTGATTACCTACCAAACAGTAACCATCCTGACCTATGGAAAATGAAAATTATCTTGGGCACAAGTGAATGGGACATATGTTTGGATGCCAACAAAACGTTGGCCGGTATCCTGACCAATAAAAATATTCCACACTGGTACGATGAAAAAAAATGGGCCGAGCATGATTGGCCCCTATGGCGCATGATGTTTCCAGAATACTTAGCACAACTTTAAACATAACCACCTCAATAGTAAATCTTTATGAAGAAAATAGGAATATTATTCGGCCAAGAAAATACGTTTCCGCAGGCTTTTATAGATCGCGTAAACGAAAAAAAGATTAAAAATATAATGGCAGAGGCTGTAAGTATAGATATGGTTGAACAGGCCAAGCCAACCGATTACGCAGTGATCATTGATCGAATTTCTCAAGATGTACCTTTTTATAGGGCTTATTTGAAAAATGCGGCGATCACGGGAACAGCCGTCATCAATAATCCTTTTTGGTGGAGTGCTGACGAAAAATTTTTTAATAATGCTCTGGCCGAATCCATTGGGGTTCCCGTTCCAAAAACGGTAATTCTTCCTTCATCACATCGACCAGATGATACTAATGAAAACTCATTTAGAAATCTTACTTTTCCTCTTAATTGGGAAAAAATGTTTGAAACCATAGGATTTCCAGCATATATGAAGCCCCATGCTGGTGGAGGCTGGAAAAGCGTTTACCGTGTTACAGATCCTGATGATTTATGGGCAAAACATGGTGAAACAAACAATTTGGTGATGATGCTGCAAGAAGAAATAAAATTTACCGAATATTTTAGATGTTATGTGTTGGGCACCGACAATGTGCATATTATGCAATATGAGCCAAGAAACCCGCACCACTTGAGGTATGTGATTGATGGACCTCCAGTGGCCGAATCCATATTGGCAACGGTTAAAAAATATTGCATCATGCTGAACAAGGCGTTGGGTTATGATTTCAACACTGTGGAATTTGCGATTCGCGATGGAATACCCTATGCCATAGATTTTTGTAATCCAGCTCCTGATGCCGATATTCACTCGGTTGGCCAAGCCAATTTTGATTGGATTGTTGAAAATGCAGCAAATATGGCCATAGAAAAAGCTAAGAGTTATCGAAAAGGTAAAGTGAATTTGACTTGGGGAACCTTTATCCAAGATCAAATTACGGGCAAGAAAACGAAGTTCTAATACGATTAAAAAGGTCATGAATTTTACATTAGGTATCGAAGAAGAATATCAGGTCATTGATCCAACCACTCGCGAATTGACATCACATGATCAAAAGATTGTGGCCGAGGCCGCAAAACATTTAAAAGATCAGGTGAAGGCAGAAATGCATCAAGCCGTTGTAGAAGTTGGAACCAATATCTGCAATGATATTCACGATGCCAGGAAAGAAATCAAACACCTAAGAAAGACAATAAGCGATATTGCCATAGACCTTGGTTATCGCATTGGGGCCGCCGGCACCCATCCTTTTTCCGAATGGGAAAAACAATTGATCACTCCCAATCCTAGGTATGATGAAATTGTAAGTGAATTACAAGATACCGCAAGATCTAATTTAATATTTGGGCTCCATGTCCACGTGGGCATAGCCGATAAGGCGCTTTCATTGCATTTGACCAATGCCATGAGGTACTTTTTGCCACATTTATATGCCCTATCGACCAACTCACCATTTTGGGAAGGCAGAAATACAGGGTTTAAATCTTTTAGATCGAAGGTTTTCGATAAATTTCCACGTACTGGTATTCCAGGTGTTTTTAACAGCGTATCAGAATACGAGAATTATGTGAATCTCTTGGTCAAAACCAACTGTATAGATAACCCTAAAAAAATATGGTGGGATATACGCACCCATCCCTTTTTTCCTACTCTAGAGGTTCGAATTTGCGATGTGCCCATGACCATTGAAGAAACACTCAGCATTGCTGCTGTGATTCAAGCATTGGTAGTTAAGTTGTACAAACTAAAAACCAAAAATCTAAATTTCATCTTATATCACAGAGCACTGATCAATGAAAATAAATGGCGTGCAGGTCGTTATGGCTTAGATGGCAAAATGATTGATTTTGGAAAGGAAATAGAAGTGGACACCCGATTGTTGATGGAAGAATTATTGGATTTTATCGATGATGTGGTCGATGAACTGGGTTCACGAAAAGAAATTGAAAATGTACGGAATATTCTCAAAAACGGAACTGGTGCCGATAGACAATTAGCAGTCTATGAAAAAACAAAAGATTTGACCAAAGTGGTGGATTATATCATGGAGCAGACCATTTCTGGGATAGAATAAATCGAATAAGAAGATGAAGAAGAAAAGAATTGCCATTCTTGATATGAATGCCAATGAACCCAATCAAGGTTTGGCATGTATCGTAGGTATTGCCAAAAAGTTTGAAAAACAAGCAGAATATCAAGTTTTTGATGTGCGTGGGGCCAATGAAATTCCAGACCTATCCTTTGACATCTATTTATCAAGTGGCGGACCAGGTAGTCCTTTACAGCAAGAACCATGGCGCGACGAATATCTTGATCTTATCCAGCACATATGGGATTCCAACACAGCATCTTCAGAAGAGAAAAAATATGTTTTCCTTATTTGCTTTTCATATCAAACTGTCTGTGATTACTTTAAATTGGGCACTATCAAAAAGCGAAAAAGTGTGGCTTACGGCATTTTTCCCATACATAAGACCAAAAAGGGCAAATTTGATCATCTTTTAGACGCTTTGGATGATCCTTTTTATGCTATAGATTCTAGGGATTGGCAATTGGTTCAACCCAAAAAACACGCTTTCAAAAGAATTGGCGCAACTGCCTTATGCCTCGAAAAAATTAGGCCGCATGTACCCTTGGAAAGAGCGGTAATGGCCGTACGATTTTCAGATGAAATAGTTGGCACCCAATTTCATCCAGAAGCAGAACCAATAGGTATGAAAACCTTCTTTTTAGATGAAAAAAACAAAAAAGTAATCGAGAAAAAATACGGTAAGCGAAAGTATAAATCAATGGTCGCCCAAATTGATGACCCTGATAAGATTTTAAAAACTTACAACAACTTGGTACCCAGGTTCATCGCCTTGGCCCTAGATAAAATAACCGCCCAACCCATTAGCTGATATTTTTATGATAAAAACCTATCGTGAAGCTTTTAATGCTCAGTTTTCAGATGAAAAATACAATAAGCTACTTGAGGAGCTAAACACGCGTTTTGAGCAAAAGGTAGGTTTTAGAGTTGCAGAATCTCCTGTTTTTATCCCAAAAGCGTTAAAACAGCATTTGGTCAATGCCACAGATGATATTATGAAGGTCATCAATCACCCTAATTTTAAAGAGCAAACACAAGGTGCTTTTTTAAGTGAAGACATTATGGTGCCCAATGAAGACGATCACCCAAAATTTATCCAACTTGATTTTGGTATTTGTTTGGATGAACATGGCGAAGCTGTACCTAAACTCATAGAGTTACAGGGCTTTCCATCACTCTATTTCTATCAAGAGTTATTGGCGCGATTGTACAGAAAGTATTATGAAATACCAGAAGGCTTTTCCATACATCCCAATGGTATTGACCATAAAGAATTCATTACCCTTTTAAGGGAAGAAATAGTAGGTGATACAGAACCCAAACAAGTCATTTTGCTTGAGGTAGAACCAGAAAAACAAGCAACAAATATTGATTTTTATGCGACAAGCGCGATGCTGGGCATTAAGATTTTATGTATTTCCAAATTAAAATTAAGAGGGAAGCAACTTTATTATTTGGACGAACAGGGAAATGAAATACAAGTCTTGAAGATATATAACCGAGTTATTTTTGATGAGCTTTACCAACGCAAGGACCTATATAGAGAGTTTCATTTTACCGAAGAGGTGGATGTTGAATGGATAGGTCATCCCAATTGGTTCTTTCGTATAAGTAAGTATATAATGCCCATGTTAAAAGGGGATTATGTGCCTAAATCATATCATCTTGAAAAATTGGATAAACTACCTGCCAATTTGGAGAATTTTGTACTTAAGCCCCTATATTCATTTGCAGGTGCTGGCGTTCAACTCAATGTCACCGAAGAGATGATCGAAAACATACCCAATAAGTGGAACTATTTATTGCAAGAAAAAGTGAAATACCACCCCATTATTGAAACCCCCGACGGCCCTGCAAAATGCGAGGTTCGAATAATGCTACTTCACAACAAAAAGACCCAATCGATTCAAATAATCAGTAATCTGGTTCGCTTGAGTAAGGGCGAAATGATTGGTGTTAAATACAACAAAGACAAAACTTGGGTAGGTGGTGGTACCGGTTTTTTTGAATTGTAACCGACGAGCATAACCCTGCTTTCAATGCAAGGTGTCAGGTGCTGGCGAACTGGCATGGAATTCGTTGTGAATACGCCTAGTGTAATTATCCAACAGTTCTAATATACGCTCACTAGTATCTGCGCAAACAATTAGGCCAATATGCCATGGTTTGTTCATTCTCCAAACAATTTCAGAATCGGTAAAACTTGAGGTATCCGGGTGTTCATAACGGCTCAAAGAAACCACTATGCCGGCATATTTATTATTTAATTTCGGCAATTTATAGGGTATGCTCCTTAAGTTCACTGTTTCAATTTTGGCCCATTCAGTCCATAAGTTTATTCCCGAAGCGGCTTCGACCATTTCGGCCAAATTTGCGCCTCCTACACGCGAAGAGGTTTCTAAAAAAAAGAGTTCGCCAGTCTCTTTTGATTCAATAAACTCCGTATGTGAGGCACCATCGCGCATGCCAAAGGCATTCATGACCTGAGTATTCATCTTGCTCAGATTCTTTTCTATTTTTGATCCCAATTCACAGCTGGCCGATCTAAAAATACCACCTCCATGAGCTACCTCGAAAGGGGTGTCCAAATACTTACTTACCCTAGAGAAGACGACTTTTCCATTGAGGTTTAACCCATCGACATGGTATACATTGCCAGGGGCAAATTTTTCAACTAAAAAATGATCACGTTCTTCACCCAAGGAGTGTATCACTTGCCAAAGTTCATCCTTGCCATAAATCTTTTTAATGCCCGCTGCCGAAGCTTCTGACCTAGGCTTTAAAAGCCATGGTGGCGCAACATTATCGGCATAAGTATTAATTGCTTCGTCATTATACAAAGGGGTGAAATCGGGAACATTGACCCCTTCTTCTTTAGCTTTCATGCGCATCGCCAATTTGTCCCTAAAATATCGTGCGGTTGTGCTTCCCATTCCTGGCATTCTAAAATGCTCCCTAAGTTCGGCAACATGCTCTACGTCAAAGTCATCCAAAGCTACGAACCGATCAAACCGAATGGATTTAAATTTATAAGCCAAGCCCTTAATCACATTTTCCTTGTTCCACGATTCAATATAGAACACATCGGTAATCGCTTCCCATGGCCAAGATTCATTTTCCAGATTTTTCAAGGTGAGCAGAAATACGTTGTTACCTTCAGCTTTACAGCTCTCTAAAAATTTTTCGCCTTTAAAGAATGTTGAAACGCACAAGAAATTATTTACTTGATCTGCCATGGTTTATTTTAAACCTTTAAGATAATTTAAAATAAGTTGTACGCCAAAGCCGCTTGCGCTTTTCATTTTTGAGAAGGACGAGTCGCCAAAAGCCACACCGGCAATATCCAAATGCATCCAATTGGGATGGTCTTCTGTAAATGCTTGTAAAAACTTGGCGGCATTAATTGCGCCGGCAACAGGCTTACCACTAAAATTGCGAATATCAGCTACATCAGAATGCAAATCTTCTTCAAAATCTTCATACAGCGGCAATCGCCAAACACGTTCATGTGTCAGCTCTCCAGAAGTGTACATAGCGTCTGCCATTTCTGCGCTCTCAGTAAACATTCCGGCCGCCGAATTGCCTAGCGTACGCACAACGCTGCCCGTTAAAGTAGCCAAATCTATAAGTTGTTTGGGTTTGAAGGTTTTGATTATATAGCTTAAGGCATCGGCCATAACCAATCTGCCCTCAGCATCCGTATCAATAATTTCAATGGTTTTACCCGAATGCGAATTGATCACATCACCGGGTCTATAACTTGATGCATCTACAGCATTTTCTGCTGATGCCACCACACCCACAATATTACAATTAAGCTTGAGTTTGGCCGCAAGTTCCACAACCCCCAAAACCACCGCAGCACCGCCCATGTCACTTTTCATGTAATGCAGGTTTTGTGATGGTTTAATGGATAGACCCCCAGTATCAAAGGTGATTCCCTTACCTACCAAGCCAACATCAATGGCCTCTTTGGGTCGTGGTAAATATTTGGTTGTTATGACCACTGGCGAATGAATACTGCCCTTACCTACGGATAAGACAGCATCAAACTTTTGTTCAATGAGTTCTTTCTTGTGAAGAACAGTACATTCATAATCGACCTGTTTGGCCGAATTCAAGGCCCATGCCCCCAAAAACTCCGGCGTTTTGTGATTGGCAGGGGCATCCACCAATGCCTTAATACGATTAATGGTTTGCCCAATGAGCGAACCTTCTTCAACTAGTTGTTTGATTGATTTGGTACTTGCAAACTCAATTTTCAAAGGCGATTCCTTGCTCTTTTTTGACTTAAATTGGCCAATCTGGTATTCGCCCATGGCCATACCTATAGCTGCTTTCATAATTTCTTCAGATGACAGAGTCTCAGCATTGACCTGAATAGCTGTCTTCCAAAACTTTTTATTGTCAAAAGCCAATTTCTGAAATGCTCGAACAATTTTATTGGCATCTTTTGTTGTCCCAAGTCCCAAAAGATATATTCTATTGCCCTTTTGCCCATATATCAATTGATAGGTTGCAAATTCTGCGTCAAAGTCTGGCTTTTCAACAGGCAAGTATTTTTGAAACCGCTTTAAGTACCCTTGATAGCAAGGTAAAATGAAGTCTTTGGAGGTGTCAATTTTAGAGATTGTAGTGAATGTCATCATAGCTTATTCAAAATAGAGCCATTTTAGGGCTTTTGGAAATTCTTCCCGCCAATATACTTCATTATGCTGTGCTGTTTCATTAACCGAAAAATGAAGGTCAATGTCATGGCCTTGCACCATTTTCTCGCGTATTATCCCTTCCAGTTTCTGTACATTGGGTAAATGGTTTTTACTCTCTTGCCCTCCGGCATACAAATAAATCTTTGATTTATTTAATGGTTCAAAAGATTTCGTATGCTTAAAAATGGATTTTGAAATCCAAAGACTGGGTGAAAAGATCATCATTTTACCAAACACTCCTGGATTTGACAATCCTGCATAAAAACTTATCAATCCACCCATTGAGCTGCCCCCTATACCTGTATGGTCAAAATCAGTCATGGTACGGTAATGTGAATTGACATAGGGTATCAATTTTTTGGTCATAAATTCTATATAAAAAGCACCCTTTCCTTTTCCAAAGCGGGGATGATAATATGGCAAATATTCTAAAATGCGTTCATGCTCACCATGGTCTATGGCGATGATAATGATATCGCTAAAACCGTCTTCAGCTAATTTGGCCATAGATTTATCGATGGCCCAATCACCGTAAGGTGCCAAGGGGTTGAACAAGTTCTGGCCATCTTGAAGATAAAGAACGGGGTATTGTTTGTTAGATTGGTAATAGTCGTGCGGCAGTAAAGCAGATATTTTACGTGTAGCATTGAGTTGAGGAATCTCATATTCCTCTTCAATTACTTCAATGATGGGGTTATATTGCGTCAATGTCATTCACTATTATTTGGGTGCGAAATTACGGCTTTAAACCAGTACTTTTCGGAAGGTTTTTTGATTATCTATTAACATCATTTTACACTTAATTATTTCATTGGGCCTTAAGCTTTCTCAAGATTTCCTTCAAAAATTGAATAAAACTTTAAATTAGGTCCCTATTCATGTTAAATTGGAGCTAAGAGATGAACAAATATATTCGTAGCAATGCATAATTACGAAGCTTTCGAAACTGACAGATTAATACTCAAACCTACTGATGTTGAAGACGCCGCGTTTCTGATTGAATTGTTCAATAGTCCAAAATGGCTTCAATTTATCGGTGACCGAAATGTAAAAACCCTTGAAAGTGCTAAAAACTATATAAGAATTAAAATAACATCCCAATTTGATCGCCTTGGCTTTGCTACCTACACCCTCATCAGAAAAAGTGACCATACCAAGGTTGGAACCATCGGATTGTATGATCGGGAGGGTCTTGAAGGCATTGATATTGGGTTTGCTCTTTTACCTCTTTTTGAAGGCAAAGGCTATGCCTATGAGGCGGCTAAAATATTAAAATATATGGCATTTAATGAGTTTAATCTTCATCAACTGAAAGCTATAACCATGAAAGAAAACTTTAGCGCACAAAAATTGTTGGAGCGACTTCACATGAGTTTCAAAGGAACAATCGTTCTGCCAAATTCTTACGAGCAACTTATGCTCTATTCTTTGTCAAAGTATTAATGATTTTATAATCTAAAACTGTTTTCTTGTCTCGATGAGCATAATTTGATTTACACCATTTACTGGAATTAGATTAAATCGTAATTTTTTTTAGTAGTATATTGTTACTAGGCAATGCAATCCAATATGAAACGTTGTTTTTTTCTACTTCTATTTTCTCTATTTTCAATGGGCCAAGCCCAAACAGTGCCAGATTCATTGAAGACCAAATATCATGAATTTGATTTTTGGTTGGGCGAATGGGATGTTTATAACTATAACACCAATGATTTGGCCGGTACAAGCGCTATTCAATCTGTAATTGACAGTATTGGTATATTGGAACACTATTCAACTGCAAAAGGACCCTATAAAGGAAAAAGTTTAAACAAATACAATCCAGCTAAAGACCACTGGGAGCAGTTCTGGGTCGACAATTCAGGCCTGACCCTTCATCTGACCGGAGGTTTGATCAAAGGGAAAATGGTTTTATCCGATCTATTAACAAATCCAGAAAAAGAAACCATCAATAAAATTGTTTGGCAAAGATTGTCTGAAGAAAGAGTACGGCAAACATGGAGTATTAGCAAAGACCAAGGCATCACATGGCAAGTCATATTTGATGGTGAATATAGGCCAAAGAATCCCAAATAAATCAATGAGCAATTTATACAACCGCTTGGCGAAAGTTTACGAGGCCATGTACCAATCTTTCATTGATTATGAACAAGAATATCAATTTTACAATAAAATTTTGACTGCCTATCGAATAAACAATGTTTTGGAAATAGGTTGTGGAACGGGCAATTTGGCGAGCTATTTTATCAGAAACAAAATGGGCTATTGTGGGCTTGATATAAGTGAACCCATGTTGGCAATTGCTCAAAAAAAGAACCCCAATGGTAAATTTATTCAAGGTGATATGCGGCATTTACAAATTAATAGTCCTTTGGAAAGCATCATTGTAACAGGTCGAACTTTGAATTATTTGGTTGAAGATACCGAGGTTACTTCCGCCTTTCATAGTTTTTTTTAACAGTTTGATGGATAAAGGAATTTTGTGTTTTGATTTTATCGACGCCGATGAATTTATACCTGCCATTCGCGAAAATAGCAATGTAATCCATGAAGCCATTTATGACAATACCACATACAAGAGAATCAGCACTTGGAATTTAAGATTGAAAAATGGGTGGGACTTAGACTGGCGTTCTGATTATTACAAAAAGAATGCAAACTCGTGGGTTAAAATAGGGTCTGACCAAGCTAACGTGAGAACCTTCACTTTAAATGAGATTGAAGATTTTTTAAAAATGAGCGGGTTCCACTTAAAGGACAGCGTTAAACGGGACACCTATGCCTTTTCTACATATGTGGTCGTTGCGGAAAAAGTTACCAATTGAGTTCAGAGGTATGATAATTGGCTTTTCAAAATGGATAATAGTCTTGTTTGGTGTTTTTTTGATAGCCGTTGGTCTTCTTATGCTTTTTGCACCCAAAAAAGCTCAAGAGACCTTGCGCAAAGCCGGTAGTACTAACTTCATTAACTATGCCGAAATCACCATACGAATGATTCCAGCTTTAGCCTTGGTCATTTTTGCCAATAATTCTAAAGCACCTGAAATATTTAAACTTTTGGGCTGGTTTATGTTGGCAACTTCTTTAATACTATAACATCACCACGCTTATGCCCTAAAATGGGCCGCCATTTTAAAGCCTTACTACATTCAAATGATAGCACCATTTTCGATGCTTTCTGGAGCAAGTCTTATTTATGCCTGTTGTTAGATTAAATAAGTTATGCTTACTTGCTTAAGTACATCTTTCTGCGCGAGTAAAGATTATAAAACTCATCATCTTTAAGACTCTCAATAAATAAGATGCTCTCACCTGTACTCTTCATTTCCGGTCCTAAATTCTTATTCACATTTGGGAATTTATTAAACGAGAAGACGGGTTGTTTAATGGCAAAACCTTCCAACTTCGGATTAAATTCAAAATCTTTGATTTTCTTTTCTCCCAACATTACTTTGGTGGCGTAATTCACATAGGGTTCGCCATAGGCCTTCGCAATAAATGGGACCGTTCTTGAGGCTCTTGGGTTGGCCTCAATTATATAAACCATTTCATCCTTGATTGCAAATTGTATATTGATCAAGCCAACCGTGTTTAGTGCCAAAGCAATCTTTTTGGTATGATCTTTAATTTGCTGCATTACAAATTCGCCCAAATTAAATGGAGGCAAAGTGGCATTGGAGTCGCCAGAGTGAATACCACAAGGTTCAATATGTTCCATAATACCTATAATTTGAACCTCCTCCCCATCACAAATGGCATCGGCCTCTGCTTCAATGGCACCATCCAAGTAATGGTCAAGCAATAATTTATTATTGGGTATACTTTTTAAAAGTGAAACTACGTGCGCCTCCAAATCTTGTTTATTGATCACGATTTTCATTCCTTGGCCACCCAATACATAAGATGGTCTCACCAACAATGGAAATCCTAATTCATCGGCAAGGTCCATAGCTTCATCTGCACTTTCTGCCACTCCAAACCTTGGGTAAGGGATATTATTCTCTTTTAGCAAGGTTGAGAAACTACCTCTATCTTCGGCTAAATCAAGCGATTCAAAACTGGTGCCTATAATCTTGATACCGTATTTAGAAAGCTTCTCTGCCAACTTGAGGGCTGTTTGACCTCCCAATTGCACTATTACACCATCTGGCTTTTCGTGAAGAATAATATCATAAATATGTTCCCAAAAAACAGGCTCAAAATAAAGCTTATCGGCAGTATCAAAATCTGTTGATACCGTTTCTGGATTACAATTAATCATGATGGTCTCATATCCGCATTCCGCAGCCGCCAAAACACCATGAACACAGCAATAATCAAATTCTATACCTTGACCAATACGATTTGGTCCCGAACCCAAGACAACAATCTTCTTGCGATCGGTAACAATACTGTCATTGGCAACATAAACTTCTCCATCTGCAGATTGAATTTCCTCTTCAAAAGTGGAATAATAATAAGGCGTCATCGCCTTAAATTCCGCTGCACAGGTATCCACCAGCTTAAATACCCTATTAATGTTCAATTTAAGACGTTTGGTATGGACCTCGCTTTCATAGCAGTCGAGCATATGTGCAATTTGCCTATCGGCGAATCCTTTTTGCTTTGCTTCTAATAGAAGCGACTTATCAATACTTTCTATGGAATGCTTTGAAATCTCCAATTCCAACAAGTGCAATTCTTCATATTGCTTTAAGAACCACATATCAATCTTGGTAATCTCATGAATACGGCTCAAGGGTATGCCCAATTGAATGGCATCATAAATTACAAATACGCGATCCCAGCTGGGTATGGTCAATTTCTTGATGATCTTATCGTAATCCTTGTAGCCTTTGCCATCGGCTCCCAAGCCATTTCTGCTTATTTCAAGGGATTGTGTTGCTTTGTGCAAGGCTTCTTGAAAGGAACGACCTATACCCATAACTTCGCCTACAGATTTCATTTGAAGGCCTAAGGTTCTATCCGACCCTTCAAACTTATCAAAATTCCATCGCGGTATTTTTACAATCACATAATCCAAGGTAGGCTCAAATAAAGCCGATGTTGATTTGGTGATTTGATTTTCCAATTCGTCCAATGAATAACCTATGGCCAATTTAGCCGCAACCTTGGCAATGGGATACCCCGTTGCTTTTGAAGCCAGCGCTGAAGATCTTGAGACCCTCGGATTTATCTCTATCGCTATTATTTCTTCTTTCTCATCAGGACTTACCGCAAACTGCACATTACAACCTCCTGCAAAATCTCCAATACTGCGCATCATGTGTATGGCCATGTCACGCATACGCTGAAAAGTACGGTCAGACAATGTCATTGCCGGTGCGACGGTAATTGAATCACCCGTATGAATCCCCATAGGGTCCATATTTTCAATCGTACAAATTATAACGACATTGTCATTTTTGTCACGAAGCAATTCAAGCTCATATTCTTTCCAGCCCATCAAGGCTTTGTCTATCATTACTTCGTGAATGGGTGACACTTCAAGTCCATGGCTCAAAAGACCATCAAAGTC
>JABDND010000073.1 GCA_013001145.1 Croceitalea sp.
ATATCGCAGAAGAACAGGGTATTGAGGCCGAAGAAGACGCACTGCATATTATCGCCCAAAAAGCGGATGGTGCCATGAGGGATGCCCTATCCATTTTTGACCGTGTGGTTAGTTTTTCGGGAAAAACCCTAACGCGTAAGGCTGTTACCGAGAATTTGAACGTGCTCGACTACGACACCTATTTCAAGACCACCAAATTAATATTGGACCATAAGATTCCTGATCTTCTGAATTTGCTGAACCATACCCTTGCTTTGGGCTTTGATGGACACCATTTTATTACCGGTCTGGCATCACATTTTAGGGATTTGATGGTTTGTCAGCATCCGGAAACCATACCGCTCTTGGAGGTAGGTGAGAATGCCAAAAAAAGATACTTGGAGCAAGCCAAAATAACTTCAAAAGCATTTTTATTAAAGGCTTTGGAGCTTGCCAACGATTGTGACCTCAACTACAAGACCAGCAAAAACCAGCGACTATTGGTAGAGTTGACGTTGATGAAATTGGCATCTATAGATTTTGACGAACAAAAAAAAAAGATTGATTTCATAATCCCCGCGAATTACTACCCTGAAGTTGAATCCCATAGTGCATTAGCGACACAAATCGCAGCCGAACAACCACAAGTACTGCAAAGCAACCAGTCAAGTTCGATGGAAGTTGAATCGCAAAAGGAACCGCAAGACAAGATTGAGCAGCCGATAGCAGCGGAAGTCAATTTGTCAAATTCGATGGAAGCCCCGGTCCAGACACAATTAAAAAGCCAAGAGACCAAGGAAGCTCAAGACAAAGTGGAGGCCCCCATTTCACAACCCAATCCTATAGAAGTGGAACCCACAAAATTGGCTTCCACACCTGATACGGTTATCGCGGCTCCAACAGTTACGAAAAAAATAGTTTTGGGCAATGCACAAAAGAAAGTATCAGGACTATCCCTTTCGAGCATTAAAGCCAAAAAAGAGCACCAAAACACAAAAGCGCCATCGCCGGCGCATGACGAATTGCCCCATGAGCCTTTTACCGAGGAGGAACTGCATGAGCATTGGCATGCTTTTGTTAAAAAGTTGGATAACAGGGGCAAAAAGATTTTGGCCGCCAATCTGCAGGCCGATATACCCAAGTTGAAAGAAGATCACGTCATATGGATTGAATTGCCCAATAGCACCATGAAAAAGGAGGTTGAGCGAGAACAAAACTTGATGCTGAATCATTTAAAAAAGAACCTGAACAATTATTCCATTCAATTAAAAATCACGGTCAATGAAGAATCGGCCAAAAAGTTTGCGTTCACCCCTGAGGAAAAATACGAGAAACTGAAAGAAAAGAATCCGGCAATTGAACTTTTGCGAAAAGAATTTGACCTGGATCTATAATAAGCAACTTATGTTAGGATTACAATTACCGACCGACCCACGATGGGTCAATATCGTTGAAAAAAATATTTCTGAAATACTCACCGATCATGCCTATTGCGAACAAAAGGCAGCTAGTACCGCGATTTCACTGATTATTGGTTTTCCCGAAAAATCAGAATTGGTCAAGGAAATGACTGCCTTGGCCCGAGAAGAAATGGGCCATTTTAATATGGTTCATGATAATATTTTAAAGCGTGGATGGGTGTTGGGCCGTGAACGAAAAGATGAATATGTGATTGAATTGATGAAATTCTTTCCCAAAGGGGGCAGTAGAGACACCCATTTGGTCCATAAACTGTTATATGCCGCTTTGATCGAAGCACGAAGCTGTGAGCGCTTTAGACTGCTTTCTGAGCATATCTCCGATCCTGAGTTGGCCGAGTTTTACCGCAAGCTCATGGTCAGTGAAGCCAATCATTATACAATGTTCTTGAAATTTGCCCGTAAATATGGTCCACGTGATGTGGTAGATGAAAAGTGGCAATCCCTATTGGCCCATGAAGCCGAAATCATGAAAAATTTGGGCAAGAAAGAAACCATGCACGGCTAGGTATTGGATGCCAATTTGTTTTTGTAATAATCATACATGGCAAATTGTGATCTTGTTTTGGGTTTGCTATTACGTTTGTAATCATTGGTTTGATTGATTGAAAAAACACGTGCCTTCACGTTGTCTTTCCATGAAATCTCAAAAGTATCCAACAACTCTTTTTTGATATCGTCATCATAAATAGGGCAACCCACTTCTACCCTAAAGTCTAAATTACGGGTCATCCAGTCGGCAGACGAAATATAGTATTTTGGATCGCCGTTGTTGGCAAAAATAAACAGCCTGGGGTGTTCCAAAAACTTGTCGACCACGCTGATGGCCTCAATATTTTCACTCATGCCCTGCACATTTGGAATCAAACAACATATACCCCGCACTATCATTTGAATTTTCACCCCTGCCCTACTGGCTTCATACAGCTTATCGACCATCTTATAGGAGGTGAAACTGTTCATTTTAATTTTGATATAGGCCTCTTTGCCCGCTTTGGCATTGGTAATTTCATTATCAATGAGTTTCATGAAACTATTCTTGGTGTAATGTGGAGAAACCACCAAATGCTTGTATTTATTGATTTTGTATGTAGTTTCAAAAAACTCAAATACCTTGTTCAATTCTTTTAATATGCCATCGTGGGCGGTAAAAAGGGTATAGTCGGTATAAATTTTTGCGGTTGATTCATTAAAATTACCCGTGCTGATAAACCCATATCGTTTGACGGTATCACTTTCCTCACGCTCAATAAGACAAATTTTGCTGTGCACTTTTAGTCCTGGCACCCCAAAAATGAGTTTTACCCCTTCATCTTGCAACTGGTTGGCATATTCTATATTGGCCTGTTCGTCAAAGCGCGCCTGCAATTCAATCTGCACGGTCACTTGTTTCCCATTTTTTGCCGCATTGATAAGTGCTGCTGCTACCTGAGAATTGCTTGCCAAACGATAGACGGTTATTTTAATTGCCTTAACACTAGGGTCCAAAGCAGCCTCTTTCAAAAATTTGATCACATAGGCATAGTTGTGGTAAGGGGTATAGAGCATAAAATCTTTTTTGGCGATCTTTTCAAAGATGCTGCCTTCAAGACTTAGGCCTTTAATGGGTAAGGGCGTAATTTTATCGTACAGAAGATCGGTTCTTCCCAAACTAGGAAATCCCATATAATCACGACGGTTATGGTAACGCCCACCCGGTATTACACTATCCGTCTCCTCTATATCCATTTTTTCCTTCAAATATCTCAAGGTATCTGCCTTGATATTCTTATCATATACAAAACGCACCGGATTGGATATTTTTCGATGCTCAACACTTGAAGAAATCTTCTCTATAAAGCTTTTACTTAAATCATTGTCAATATCCAGCTCTGCATCGCGGGTTATTTTAATCATATGGGCCGAAATCTCTTCGTGTTCGAACATGGTAAAAATACTGTCCAAACAAAAGCGGATAAGGTCATCAAGTATAATGATATGTTGTTTACCTTCTTCTTGGGGCAATACAATGAAGCGATTGATGCCTTTAGGTATTTCGATAAGGGCATATTGCACCCCATTGGCCTTGTTACCTTCTTTTTTGAGAACCATTCGCACGGCCAAATAAGCGGCGGTATCTTTTAATATGGGAAACTCCCTAAGGCTGTTCAAAATAATTATTGTCAATTCTGGATTTACCTTTCGTAAAAAGTAATCCTTTAAAAATCTACCTTGTGCATCGTTGACCTCGGTTTCATCAATGATATAAATATGTTCCTCGGCCAACTCCTTTTCAATAGCACTAAGAATTTTTAAGCTTTTAGCCTGTTGTTTGATGACTATTTTGGTGATTTCTTCCAAAAGATCTTTGGCCACTTGGCCGCCCAAAACACTTTTACCCGATTTACCGGCGTCAACTATGCGTTTGACGGTTGCGTAACGTACTTTAAAGAATTCGTCAAGATTGTTGCTAAAAATGCCTAAAAATCGCAGGCGCTCTATGAGCGGGACATTTTTATCGGCGCTTTCTTGTAATACACGATCATTGAAATGTAGCCAGCTTATTTCGCGGTTTACATATTGGTTATTTGACTTCGTCATAGATTATTTGAGTGCTTTTGGAAATATGGTATGGGCTGTTGTTCCTTTTTTAATAAAAGACCAATCATCTACATTAAATTGTAATACTATCAAACCGGCGGTGGGAACATTGTCAATATACTTATCTCCGAGCGCATTTACAAGGTTTGTAAAGGCATAATTATGCCCAAAAATCATTATTGTATTATGGGCATTGTCAAACTGTTTTATGAATTGGAGGGCACTGTCGCCAGAAAAGTCGTATAGCGCTTCGGTAATCTCGACATTTTTTAAATTAAATTTTAAGGATCTTGACACAATCATACAGGTATGAAATGCTCTATTCGCCGGACTCGTAAAGACCTTGTCAATCGCAATGTTCAATGACGCGAACTCTTTTGCCACCAAGTGGGCATCTTCAACACCGCGTTCTTTTAACGGTCTATCTTTATCACCTACCTCATAATCCCATGAAGATTTACCATGTCTAACAAATACCAGTGTTTTCATATTGTATCAAGGTTGTAAGCGTTCTATTTTCCAATTGTAGTCTTCTTGTAACTCATATCTTATGCGATCGTGCAATCTATTGGGGCGACCTTGCCAAAACTCAATCGAAGAGGGCCTAACAAGATATCCTCCCCAGTTTTTAGGCCTCTCAATTTCTTTACCTTCATATTCCGCCTCTAACTTTCTAAGTTTTTCTTCGAGCACCTCACGTGATGAAACGGTCTCACTCTGATTGGAAACTATGGCACCCAATCGACTACCACGGGGACGTGATTCAAAATACCCATCAGACAAATTTTCGGCTATTTTCTCTGCCTTGCCCTTGATAATTACCTGTCGCTCCAAATTTGGCCAAAAAAATGATAGGCAAACGGCAGGGTTGTTTGCAATGGCCTTACCCTTTTCACTTTGGTAATTGGTATAAAATATAAAGCCCTCATAGGTATACTTTTTCATGAGGACGACACGATTTTTAGGATACCCGTCAAGACCTATCGTAGACACGGTAACGGCATTGGGTTCATCATTACTTTCTGTGGCCTCTATTTCGTGAAACCATTTTTGAAAAAGTTCCATAGGATTATCTGAAATTGAAGTCTCGCTAAGGGCACTCTTTTCGTATGACTTTCTATAATTGCTGAGATCTTTCTGCATGTTATGGCCTTATTCCCACAAATTTCAATAAAAGAAGGGAGAAGATAAAATTTGAAAGGGTATTGTTTAAGCCTAAAACTCAAAAGTTTTGCCATCTTCCGCCAATTCAACTTTATCAAAAACGGTTACGGCTTCTTCTTTGAACAGTTCTATTGATTTGTACCTCGTAGAATAATGGCCCAAAATTAAGCATCCCACCTCGGCCTTTTTGGCTATGGTGGCCGCTTGTTTTGCCGTACAGTGTTTGGTTTTGGTCGTCAAGTGGTGTTCAGAATCCAAAAAGGTAGATTCATGATACAGTGCATCAACACCCTTGATCATTGGAATTAATTGCTCGTTATAGGCAGTATCACTGCAAAATGCATAGCTTTTTGTTTGCGGTGGGTCAAATGTAAGGGCGGAATTCAAAATTTTTGTTCCATCATCCATAATCACATCTTTGCCCATTTTAATGTTATTAAATTGGCTTCGATCTATCTTCAATTTTTGAATGACCTTGATATTTAAATTACGGGGAGCTGGTTTTTCACTAAATAGAAATCCGTTGGTATACACACGATGATCAAGTGGTATAGTTTGAACGATCACATTGTCATCTTCAAATAGCGTTTCTTGCTCTTTGGATTCGAGCTCATGAAAAAGTAAGGGAAAATTGGTCCATGAATCACCCAATTTAAGCAAAAGAGTGATGGCCTCTTTAATGCCCTTTGGGCCATATATATGTAATTCGGCTTCACGGCCCAACAATCTAAAAGTAGAAATGAGGCCCGGGAGGCCAAAAAAGTGATCACCGTGTAAATGTGAGATGAAGATATGGCGTACCCTTGAAAATTTAAGCTTGCTTTTTCGCAATTGTACCTGGGTACCTTCACCACAATCGATTAAAAACAGATGGTTTTTAATTTCCAAAAGCTGTGCTGTTGGATTGGTCAATGTACGTGGGGTGGCCGAATAGCAACCGAGAATATTCAATTTCATAGATCTAGGTCACGCTCTATTTCTTCCATCTCAATAATATCCTTGGCCTCTTGAATGGTGGGGACAACACAGATCGACTCGGGCACCTCTTCATATGACACTTTATCTGTGACCAAAACAAAAGATTTTTTTGATTTGCGATGACTGTTTGAAATATCTAAAAACTCAAGCACTTCGTTCGCGGTGAGCTTATCAAAAGAAAAGAGGTTTATGATAATATTGTCATGTTTCAAATTAGCATAGGCCGCATTCAAATTGGCCAAAAAAGTGGCTATTGAAATATTCTCTTGAAAAACAATGGTGGTTGTGCCTTCTTTATCAAAAATCATGTTTACTTAATTTTAGATGCCAATAAATAGATAACGGCCATGCGGATGGCCACACCATTCTCTACCTGATTTAATATTATGGACTGACTGGAATCTGCCACATCACTTGTAATTTCAACACCTCTATTGATTGGTCCGGGGTGCATGATTACAATTTCTTTGTTAAGACCGTCCAATATTTCACGGTTGACTCCAAATTGTTGTGTATACTCTCTTGCTGTAGGAAAATAACTGACTTCCATGCGTTCATTTTGAACGCGAAGCATATTTGCCACATCACACCATTCCAAAGCCTTTTTTAAATTAGTCTCAACGGTCACCCCCAATGATTCAATATGTTTGGGAATCAATGTTTTTGGTCCGCATACCTTTACTTGGGCACCTTGAAGTTTGAGTGCAAAAATATTGGAAAGGGCCACACGAGAATGCAGAATATCGCCTACGATAACCACATTTTTGCCGGCTACATCGCCTAATCGTTCACGAATGGAATAAGAATCCAAAAGCGCTTGCGTAGGGTGTTCATGGGCTCCATCACCTGCATTTATGATTGCCGCTTTTACATGTTTGGCGAGAAAGATGCCCGCTCCAGGATTGGGATGGCGCATGACTACCATATCTACCTTCATCGACAAGATGTTATTGACCGTATCAATTAAGGTCTCTCCCTTTTTAACGGATGACTGTGAGGAGGAAAAATTGATGACATCGGCAGATAATCTTTTCTCGGCCAACTCAAAAGAAAGTCTTGTTCTAGTACTGTTCTCAAAGAATATATTGGCTATGGTGATGTCGCGTAAGGTTGGTACTTTTTTAATGGAGCGGTTGATGACTTCCTTAAAGTGGTCGGCAGTTTCAAAAATGAGCCCAATATCCTTTTTGTTCAGATATTTGATTCCCAGCAAATGATTGACACTTAAATCGCTCATAATTTATCTACCTACTAAATACACCACATCTTTACCATCATTTTCTTG
This sequence comes from Croceitalea sp., assembly GCA_013001145.1. Classification (GTDB taxonomy): domain Bacteria; phylum Bacteroidota; class Bacteroidia; order Flavobacteriales; family Flavobacteriaceae; genus Croceitalea. The sequence continues at coordinate 7,465 of JABDND010000073.1, forward strand.
CCACATGACCTTAACCTTTTCATCGTTAATGGCGTCCACTTGCCTACCTCTATAATTGGGTTGAATGGGCAAATGCCGGCTAAAACGCCTATCGATCAAAGTCAAAAGTTCAATTTCTTGCGGTCGGCCAAATGATTGTATGGCTGTTAGTGCCGCCCTGATACTCCTACCTGTGTAAAGCACATCGTCAATAAAGACCACTTTTTTATCTTCGACCAAAAAATCTATATGGGTACTTGTTGCCTGTAAAGATTTTTCGCCCCTTCTGAAGTCATCCCTGTAAAAAGTGATATCCAAAAAACCAAGTTGTATATTCTTGACGCCGTACTCTTCTTTCAAAAGTTTGGTCAATCTCTCAGCCAAGTAAATACCTCTGGGCTGTAAACCTATCAATACCGTGTTTTTAAAGTCTAAATGATTTTCAAGCAATTGACAGGCCAAACGATGAAGAATGATATGAATTTCTTTGGTAGAAAGCAGTACTTTTTGACTCATGGACTATTAGACCATTACGTTTGGAATACAAAAATAAGCAAATAATAAGAACGACATGAAAGAATAAAAAAAGCCCCCGCTTTTGGCAGGGGCTTTAACAATTTAAGATGGCTGCTCTATTTTTTCTTAGAACTGGCCTCCATTTTGTCTTTAAGGGCCTGCAATTGTGAATTGGCATCGCCAAGAGTGGTCTTAGACTCTTCCGCTTGTGCGGCTGCCTTTCTGCTGGCGGTCTTGACATTGCGTTCTTCTTGCTCCCTGAATATGGCCGTATGACTGGCTACAACGCGTTTAAAGTCTTTATTGAATTCAATGATTTTAAATTCAGCTTCTTCGCCTTTGTTCAGCTTTTTGCCGTCTTCTTTCTCTAGGTGTCTTGAAGGAATAAACCCTACAATATCTTCATTGAAGACTACCGTAGCCCCTTTGTCAACTATTTCAGAAATTGAAGCCTTGTGAACAGTACCCTCTGCAAATTCAGTGGCATACTTGTCCCATGGATTCTCGGTTGTTTGTTTATGGCCCAAACTTAATTTTCTGCCTTCAACGTCCAGTTCCAATACTTCAACCTCCAAAGTATCACCAACATTGACAAATTCTGATGGATGTTTGATTTTCTTCGTCCAAGAAAGGTCTGAAATATAGATAAGACCATCAATGCCTTCTTCCATTTCAACAAAAACACCAAAATTGGTAAAATTGCGGACAATGCCCTTGTGTTTAGAGCCTACCGGATATTTAGAAGTAATATCAGTCCATGGATCTGGAGTCAATTGTTTTATGCCCAACGACATTTTTCTATCTTCCCTATCCAAAGTAAGAACAACAGCTTCAACCTCATCACCTACTTTTACAAAGTCCTGTGCGGATCTCAAGTGCGTTGACCATGACATTTCTGAAACGTGAATCAAACCTTCTACACCTTCGGCAACTTCAATAAAGGCTCCGTAGTCAGCAATAACTACAACTTTACCTTTGACCTTGTCTCCAATTTTGATTTCCTCGCCCAAAGCATCCCATGGATGTTTTTCCAATTGCTTAAGACCAAGTTGTATTCTTGATTTGTTATCGTCAAAATCCAAAATGACGACATTCAATTTCTGATCTAATTCAACCACCTCATTTGGGTGATTGATTCTGCTCCATGAAAGGTCTGTAATGTGAACCAAACCATCAACGCCCCCTAGGTCAATAAATACGCCATAAGAGGTAATGTTCTTAACGATACCCTCTAGCACTTGGCCTTTTTCAAGTTGGCCGATGATTTCTTTCTTCTGCTCTTCAATATCTGCCTCAATAAGTGCTTTGTGGGATACCACTACGTTTTTGAATTCATGGTTGATTTTAACCACTTTGAATTCCATGGTTTTACCAACATACTGATCGTAGTCACGAATTGGCTTAACATCAATCTGTGAACCTGGTAAGAATGCCTCTATACCGAATACATCGACGATCATTCCTCCTTTGGTTCTACATTTTACAAAACCGGTAACAATTTCTTCTTTGTCATGGGCCGCATTAACACGATCCCAAGCCATGATGGTTCTCGCCTTTCTATGTGAAAGTACCAATTGCCCAGTCTTATCTTCACGAATATCAATGAGTACCTCAACCTTATCACCTACTTTTAAAGAGGGATTGTATCTGAACTCATTTAATGAGATGACCCCTTCAGATTTAGCATTGATGTCAATGATTGCCTCACGATCGGTCATATGAACCACCGTGCCGGTTACTACTTCAGCATCTGCCGTATCTACAAAGTTTTCTTCCACAAGGGCTTCAAACTCCTTCAGTTTGGTATCATCAACTCGTTCAATACCTTCTTCGTACTTGTCCCAATCAAAATTTTCAAGATATTCCTTAGGATCTTGTTTTGGGGTTTCAGGTTTTTTTTCTGTTTTTGCTTCACCGCCTTCTTGAAGTGTTTCGGCCGCTACTTGTGTGGTTTCTTCAACTTCAGTTGTTTCAACCTGTTTTTTGTCTTCAGCCATTTTGCTGATTAAATTTGTATTCCAAGATTTTACAAGAGTTAAACGATTACCCTAGAAGTCGTTATAATTTTTTTCAATCCCTTTTTTCTCTTGCTGCTTCGTTAAAAAGGAGTGCAAAAATACAATTAATTCATTGTTTCACAAACCTTTCTTGCAAGTAGTGCGCTAATTATGAACAATTCAACATTATTTAGACCAAAATGTGACTTTTATGGCTATCTTGGGTCATAATAGTAACCATTAAAATTATAGTACAATTATGAGTGTAAAAGCAAAATACCAAGCCGTTTTAGATTTGGGTCAAGAACTTGCCATCAAAGACGGTAATGTCACTGAAGATAACGGTGTATTGAAAATAAAAGGTGAGGCAAACACACCTTATGAGAAAAATATATTGTGGGATAAGATCAAGGAAATTGGCGGACAAAGTCCCTCTGATATCAAAGCTAACATCACGGTATCTGACAATTCCATTTATCATAGACATACCGTAAAGCGCGGAGAATCTTTGAGCAAAATTGCCAAGCACTACTATGGCGATCCCATGAAGTACAAGCAAATTTTTGCTGCGAACACCAACATCTTGAAAAATCCGGATATGATTCATCCCGATCAAGAATTGGTCATTCCAAATCTCTAATCGATATTTAAAAACAAACAAGAGGCGCCCAAATGGCGCCTTTTTTTATTTGTGGGTAATTATCCTTTGTGCATAATTGAACAGGCGTTCAAATTGTTCGTCCAAGCCCATGTCGCTATTGTCAAATACTATGGCATCGTCGGCTTTTTTTAAGGGCGACTCTTCACGATGGGAATCAATATAATCACGTTCCTCTACATTTTTAAGGACCTCGGCATAGGTTACTTTCTCGCCTTTATCCAGTAATTCTTTATACCGTCGCCGTGCTCTAGTTTCTGGGGAGGCCGTCATAAATATCTTCATTTCGGCATTTGGAAATACGACGGTGCCTATATCGCGCCCGTCCATAACCATGCCTTTTTCACGCCCCATGTTCTGCTGCATTTGCACTAGTTTGTCTCTAACCTCTTTGATGATGGCGACCTTACTCACTTGCCGTGACACCTTCATCGTACGAATTTGTTTCTCGACATTGACCTTGTTCAAGTACATATCGGATATGCCTGTTTTCTCATTATGCTTAAACTTTAAATGAATATTGGGC
>JABDND010000095.1 GCA_013001145.1 Croceitalea sp.
GTGAAATGGAATTGCTCAATGGTAACCAAACCATGGTGTTGATGACCAAGTTTTTACTGGACAATTATAAAAAGAAAGGCCTTAAAGGAAACGAGTTTATTGCCACGACCATTGTTTCAACACCCATGATGGAACAAATGGCCAAGGCCTACGGTGTTGAATTTAAAACGGCCTTGACAGGTTTTAAATGGATTGGCAAAATGATCAAAGATTTTCCACAATCCCAATTTATCGGTGGAGGCGAAGAGAGTTTTGGCTATATGGTTGGTGATTTTGTTCGAGACAAAGATGCCGTCACCTCTACCCTATTGGCCTGCGAAATTGCAGCACAAGCCAAAGCCAATGGCAGTTCATTCTATAAAGATTTAATAGATTGCTATGTGCAATTTGGTTTTTATAAAGAAAAATTGATTTCGCTCACAAAAAAAGGAATCAGCGGTGCAGAAGAAATTAAGCAGATGTTACTGGACTTCAAGGAAAATCCAGTGGAATCTGTTCAAGGTTCTAAAGTGGTATGGGTGGAAGATTACAATACCTCAATCGCCAAAAACGTACAAACCGGCGAAGAAAAGCAAATTGATTTACCAAAATCAAATGTGTTGATCTATGAAACTGAAGATGGTACCCGCATAGCGGCAAGGCCAAGTGGTACGGAGCCGAAGGTGAAATTCTATATGAGCACGAACGCAACTTTATCCAAGGCCGAGGATTTTAAATCCGTAAATTCGCAGTTAGATGCCAAATTGGAAGGCATTGTCGCTGAACTGAATTTATAGTGAATGGATTACTTTAAAAAGATTTTGCGCTTTGCGATACCCTATCGCAAGTACGGATTTTTGAATATCTTTTTCAACGTGCTTTATGCCCTATTCAGCGCACTTTCTTTTGCTGCACTGATACCCATGCTCGACGTGCTTTTTAAGCCTGAACAAAAGGTGCGCGTAGCACCGGTATACCAGGGCATTGGAAATTTGAAAGATTACCTTCAAGAGTATATAAATTACCGCGTAACGGCATATTCTGGTGACGACGACATGAAAGGGTTAGTTTTGGTCATAGGTTTGGTTCTCACCCTTTTCCTCTTTAAAAATCTATTCAATTACCTCGCCATGTACTTCATCACCTTTTTACGAAATGGAGTGTTGAAAGACGTTCGTAATAAAATGTATGAGAAGATTACAGACCTGCCCATTTCGTTTTTTTCTGAAAAACGCAAAGGCGATGTGATTGCGCGCATAACTTCAGATGTGCTTGAAATTCAACATTCATTTCTCTCAATATTAGAATTGATCGTACGTGAACCTTTGACCATTCTGTTTACTATTTTGATTATGTTCGGCATAAGTGCAAAATTGACTTTGTTCGTATTCATTTTTATACCATTGGCGGGTATGGTCATATCGCGTATCGGAAAATCACTAAAACGAAAATCAGATAGGGTTCAAAGAGAACAAGGCGAATTTTTGTCCATTGTTGAAGAAACCTTAAGCGGCCTGCGCGTTATCAAGGCTTTTAATGCCGAATCTAGATTTTATCAAACTTTTAAAAATTCAACGGAACGCTTTTTCAAATTTTCAAACAGCCTGTTGAATCGCCAAAATCTGGCTTCACCCACCGGTGAATTTTTGGGCATATTGGTCATTGGTGTTTTGCTTTGGTTTGGCGGTAAAATGGTGTTGGTCGACAATACTTTAGACGCTTCATCCTTTATCGCTTACATGGGTTTGGCCTATAATATTCTCACTCCTGCAAAAGCAATCAGCAAGGCGTCTTATGGAGTTCGAAAAGGCAATGCTGCGGCAGAAAGAGTGCTGGAAGTGTTGGAAAGTGAAAATCCCATTGTCGATACTCCCAATGCTGCTAGTAAAGACAGCTTTGAAAGTCAAATCACATTAAAGAATGTTTCCTTTAAATACGAAGACGAATATGTGCTTCAAAATTTCAATTTAGAAATAAAGAAAGGGCATATGGTCGCCTTGGTGGGTCAATCGGGCAGTGGTAAAAGTACTCTGGCCAATCTGGTTACAAGGTTTTATGATGTAAATGATGGCGAAATACAAATTGATGGTCTCAACATAAAGGATATTTCCAAAAAATCATTGCGCAGTCTTATTGGTTTGGTTACCCAAGATTCTATTTTATTCAATGATTCCGTTAAAAGCAATATAGGCTTGGGCAAGGAAAATGCCTCGGAAGGCGCAATCATTGAAGCTGCCAAAATTGCCAATGCCCATGATTTCATTATGGAGTTGCCCAACGGCTATGACACCAATATTGGTGATAGTGGCAACAAATTGAGCGGTGGACAAAAACAGCGTTTGTCAATAGCCCGGGCCGTTCTTAAAAATCCACCTATAATGATTTTAGATGAAGCCACATCGGCCTTGGATACCGAAAGTGAGCGTTTGGTGCAAGATGCCTTGGAAAAAATGATGAAAAACAGAACCTCCTTGGTAATCGCCCATAGACTCTCAACCATTCAAAATGCAGATACCATTGTTGTTCTTAACAAAGGTAATATTGTAGAAATGGGTACCCATGCCGAACTAATGAAATCACAGAAAGGCTATAAAAAATTGGTGGAACTTCAAACGTTGGCTTAAACCTTTTGCTAACTTTAAGGTCAAAGCACCAAACGCCCTTTTCTTTGATTGCTGAAGAAACCCTAGTCAACGAACTAAAAGACAAAACAAGTCAAGCGAAAGCCTTTGAGGTATTGGTTAATACATACAAAGAGCGGTTGTACTGGCATATTCGCCGCATTGTGCTCAACCATAATGATGCCGATGATGTATTGCAAAATACCTTTATAAAAGTGTACAGGAATATAGATGGCTTCAAAGGAGATAGCAAACTTTATTCTTGGATGTATCGCATCGCAACCAACGAGTCATTGACGTTTTTAAAACAACAATCAAAAAAACAAGGTATTAGTGGCGAAGAACTAAAGAATAATATCATTGAAAATTTACAAGCCGATGTTTATTTTGAAGGCGATGCCATTCAACTAAAGCTGCAAAAAGCTTTGGCGACCTTGCCCGAAAAGCAAAAGCTGGTCTTTAATATGAAATATTACCAAGACATGAAATATGATGAAATAGCAGAAATATTGGAAACTTCGGTAGGCGGGCTAAAAGCTTCCTATCATTTAGCTGTAAAGAAAATAGAAGCGTATTTAAAAGCAGATTAAACCATTTAAAAGATTTAAGGTCAAAATCAAGCAATGAAAGAGA
>JABDND010000100.1 GCA_013001145.1 Croceitalea sp.
TCCCGCTTTTATCTTTGTCCAATTTATCATACAAAGCTCCCCAAGTTCCCAAATCGTTCCAGTCAAAAGTGGCAGGCAGCGTATAAATAGCACGCGACCGCTCTAAAATGGCATAGTCAATTGAAATATTCTCTGCTTTGGGATAATGCTCGTCAATGAACTTTTGTTCTTGATCGGTATTGTAGCTGGCCATTCCAGCTTTAAATAGTTCAAACTGTTGTGATTGCAATTGCTCGAAAGCATTGACAATGGTTTTTATACTCCAAATAAATATACCTGCATTCCATAAAAAATTTCCCTGCTCTAAAAATGATTTGGCCGTATCCAAATCGGGCTTTTCACGAAATTGGGTTACTTTTTTGAGGGAATGATGGTCTTCTTTTTCAAATTCAATATATCCAAATCCAGTATTGGGAAAGGTAGGTTGTATACCTAAGGTACACAGTACGTCTTCTTTTTCACATTTGTCGAAACAGGCCTTCACATCATTTGCAAAAGCGTCTTCATTTTCAATCCAGTGGTCGCTTGGCGCTACAATCATCAACGCATCTGGATTCATTTTTTGAATTTTCAATGCGGCATATAAAATACATGGGGCCGTATTGCGCATGGCAGGTTCCAAGACCACCTGTTCTTGCTTGACCATGGGCAATTGCTCCAATACAAGGTCATTGTATTGTTGATTGGTCAATATCAAAATGTTTTCTGTAGGCACGAATTTGTTCAAACGTGCAAAGGTCTTTTGTATTAAAGTATCGCCCGTGCCCAACATATCATGAAATTGTTTTGGATAGGTTGTTGTGCTGACAGGCCAAAACCTTGATCCCACTCCTCCAGCCATTAAAACTGCATAATAATTTTTATTCATGATTTTATTTTAAACTTTGATCAATTCCACCTCGGCATTGGGTTGAAATAAATAAATTTTCCCAGTTGCTATTTCAACACATTCAAATCGCTTGGTCCTTTTTTTTCCCTTTTGAAAAAGCTTGCCGTTATAAATTCTAAATGTGCTGCCCATGGGCAATTCAAAAACGTAAGAATTTTCGTTGTGTTGTGTGTCATCATACGCTTTTAATGCAATTGACAAATGGGCATCTGTGCTGCTACTCGCTTTTGGGTTCTTAAAATGCCGTGCAATTATGGGCAGCAGTCTTGAAGGAAAGATATCTGGTCTAATAAATGGGACCATCAAATGTTGAAACGTTTGTTTCCATTCTTGACCATGGGGTTTGATTCGTCTTCCATATTTTTCAAAAGCGACCAAATGGGCAATTTCATGCACAAGCGTAATTAAAAAACGGTACTTGTTCAGGGAGGCATTTACAGTGATTTGGTGCAGCCCGTTGGGCAGTCTACGATAGTCACCATGTCTGGTTATTCTATGGTTAACCACCTTCAAATGCACGCCATGAAGCTGTATCAGGGCAAAACAGGACCCTACCGCCTGGTGGGGCAAATATTTATTTAATACACTGTTCACAATAACAAAAATACTCTTTCTTTTGAACTGCGATTCACTCTTTACTTGGTAGTATGTTTCAACATAACAATGTATTTTTAAGAAACATTATCAGTTATGGTTAATTTGAAGCATCTTTTCTTACTCTGCCTTTGCTTGGTCTTTTTGGGGTGTAACAAACAAAATGGTGGGACAATCCAGAACATCTTAGAGGATACCCCTCACATTAACGGAAAGGAAAGTTATTTGGCTTCACCTTATGTGACCGCGGGTAACAGAGTGTATATGGTAGGCCATCAAGATGGCTCATTCCCTGATTTGGGGTGGCACATCAAAGGCGAGATGGGCGGTATTTGGAACCATCCCATCAAATTAATGGACGGCTTTGATCTAGAACTATCATGGCCATCGGAAAGTCATTTGCTCAATAAAGCCGACGCATTTACCAATTATCCATTTGCCAATAAACATGACTTTACAATTCAGGATAAATCTTTGAAAATTACTAGTTGGCAGTTTGTACCCGATAATGCTCAAGGCTTAGTTGTTCAATTAATTATAAAGAACGAAGGGGAAAGCAATCAAGAGTTCATTTTAAAATTTACCGGTCATTCTGATCTAAGACCAACTTGGTTGGGCGAACGCACCCAAATGGTCAATGCCCAAGATGAACCTGAATATAGTTCACCAATAAATGGTTGGTTGATTAAGGATAACAAAAACCCTTGGTATGTGGCTTTTACGGCTAATGAAAAGCCTTTGCAAATATTTCAATCTGATACCGACCAAGAAAAATTGACTGCTTCCGCCACCTTACAATATGCTATCAATTTAAAAGCTGGCGCAACCAAAGTGATTACATTTTCAATTGCCGGTTCGTACACATCACAAAGCAATGTTGAGAACGAGCTAAAGAACATTCAACACAATTATGTTTCACTACTAAGACAAAAAAAAACACGGTATGAAAAATTGGCGAATTATTCAAAATTGACAATCCCTGACAAACACTTGGAACAGACCTTTGAATGGCTCAAATATAATTGTGACTGGCTTGTTCGTAGTGTGCCAGAAATTGGAACAGGAATAACAGCAGGTATACCCGATTACCCATGGTGGTTTGGCGTAGACAGTGAATATGCCTTACAGGGCTTCATGGCCGTTGGTCAAAAAAAGGCGGTATATAGCACAATCGCCCTATTGGATAGTGTTTCAAAAACAATTAATGGCAATGGGAAAATCATCCATGAAATGTCAACCAATGGGTCGGTTTTCAATTCGGGCAACATTAACGAAACGCCTCAGTTTGCTTCCCTGATATGGCGGATCTATCAATGGAATGGTGATCTAGCGTTTTTGAAAAAATACTTCCCAACTATTAAAAATGGACTGCAATGGTTGATGGAGCATAATGATACGGACAACAATCTGTTTCCTGAAGGATTTGGCATGATGGAAATTCATGGTCTTGATAGTGAAATGATTGATGTTGCTTCCTATACCCAAAAAGCATTTTCAGATGCTGCCAAAATCGCTGAAATATTGGAGGATAAAGATCTATCAAATAAATACCAAGACATAGCCAATACGCTGAAGGACAATATAAATGGTGAGTTTTGGTCAGAATCGTTTGGCTCTTACGCAGATTTTATTGGAACGGATGAGCAAGCACTACACCTAATAGAAGATGCCATGATCAGGGCCGACACCCTGAACAAACCATGGGCCAAAATAGAGTTGGAGACCACCAAAAAATATATATTGAACAATCCGTCTAGCGAACCAAGGCCATTTGTAATGCATCACAATTGGGTGGTCAACACACCCATGGAAATGGGCATCGCAGACCCCGAAAAGGCCCTAAAGGCCTTACAAACGGCCGAAAAATATGTCAACCCTTTTGGCGTATTTGTGACGGGGATTGATCGTGATGAATCAGCAGGGTCTGATGATGGTTCATTTAAAGGCAGCAAGGTTTTTTCTTATACGGGAGCGGTAATGACCCTACCAACTGGGGTGCAGGCAATTGCAGAAAACAATTACGGACGACCTGATCAAGCCCTAAATTATTTAAATAGAATGGCACGAACCTTCAGCTACGCCTTACCTGGCAGCATGTATGAAGTTTCCCCTGATTATGGTATGATGGTGCAAGCCTGGAACATCTATAGTTTTGCTTACCCAATTGTTCATCAATTTTTTGGCATGCAGCCCAACGCAGCACAAAAAGAAGTCATAATTAGACCGCAAATGCCCTCATCTTGGAGTGAAGCCTCTTT
>JABDND010000132.1 GCA_013001145.1 Croceitalea sp.
ACATTTTCAAGGGCTTTTTGAACCTCCTTTTCACTTTTTCCCAAGGCTTTTCCAATACCAAAAACATAGTCCGATTCGGTATAGTCCAGAGTATTGTCTTCCCATACGGTCAAACAGGCAATATCCATTAAATAATCTTTTTCAAAATCATCGAAATTTTGCTTTAAAAGATCCATATAAGTGCCATCAAATTCGGTAGTTTTGATGTCAACATAACTTAAGGAAGCCGCCAATAGTTGGGTAAGTTTATCATCTTCTGCTTTTCCTTCTTTGGCGTTCAGTGCTTGATATGCAATATTTATGGTTACATATTCCAATTCATGCGCATGTCTGATTAAATTGTGGTTGCCTCTTAAGTAGTGTTTGAATATAAGTAGATCAACATAGAGCAATGAATTGGTCAAACTGTTTCCAAAAGCCTTGCTAAAGGCATTACCATTCAAATAAATGCGTGATTCCAATAGTTTCTCGAGCTGTGATTCTGTTTTGGAGCCAGTGAGAATCTTATTTAAGAATGAAACTTTGCCCACTTCCAACTCCTTATAGTATTGAAATACAGTTTCGACAAAGTCGGTAAACACGTTTTCACCTTTTTCAAAGCGGAAGGTGTGGTAAAGGCCGTTCAACAAATTCACCTTGGCTATTTCGTCTTCAGTGAATTGATGTTCGGTTTTTATAAAATTGGGTGTATACAGATGAATACCATAAACAAAGCCATGATGCAGCAACTGCTGATAAAGGTCCCCAAAATCTTTATAAAGGGCATCCCTTTCTTTGATGATATGGCCGAATTTATTGATCCAACCTGCAGATGAAGGGTTCATGGTCGAAAGGCTATTATAGTTTTCTCAGAAAATAAAAATAGAGAATATGATTACATATAACTATGGAACTCCTTATTAATTGTAAAAAAGCATTTGCAAAATTTTAACAATTAAAACCAAACCCTCCTAAACATACTTGCGTAGGTAAGTGTGAATTAATCTAATAATCAAAGTACAATGAAAAAAACAACTAAATTATTTGCCGGTCTTGGAGTGGTACTCTTAGCAGCTTCAGTATTTGTTGCTGCCGACCATATTGACGCCCCAGGTATTACGGGCAATTCTGCAGATATCGCGGACTTTTTTGCATTTGAACCCGAGACAGGGTCTAACAACACTGTATTTGTGGTGGATATGCAATCCAATGTACTGCCAGAATTGGCTTACGGAACTTTTGCTGAAGATGTATTGACCGAAATCAATATTGATCTCGATGGAGATTTAATCGAAGATTTGGTCATACAAGCCATACCGCGTGACGGAAGAATGTATTTCTTTGGCCCTATGAGTCCCACCCAAACAGGTCTAAGCGGAGAAGTTTTGGTAGATGCCCCTTTAGGTGATGTGGCCATTTCAGATGCTACCGCAACAATCGAAACAACAGATGCTGGAGTTTCTCTTTTTGCAGGTCCTCGTCAAGATCCCTTCTTTTTTGACTTTTTCCAGTTTCAAGCGGTAATCAATCCCGATGTAGAATCAGCCCCTGGTGGTTTTTTACCACCCGATGAGGCGGCCGATACTTTTGATGGGGCCAATACCATGTCCATTGTGGTTGAAATTCCGAACACCTTATTGGGAACCCCAAGTGCTACAAACGCTTTAGGATTGACGGTTTACAATACTTGGGTCACCACAAATAGAAAACAATAATTAACAACTAATAAAACAGTATAAAATGAAATTCAATAATTCAAAATATATTTTATTGGCATTGAGTATGCTCATTGGCCTATCGGCCTGTAACAATGATGACGATGCCATGACATCAGATGATATGATGATGTCTGATGACGTAATTGTAATGGAACCTGACTTTTCAGGTACCTATGCCCAAGTTGATTTTATGGGAAGACCAGGGATCAACACTGTGCTCAATGCCGATGGCGCAGTTAAAGATGCCTATAACATGGCAATTCCTTCAGAGATGGTTGCTACTTTCCAAGCCGGTTTTGAGGCGCGATTAGAGCAATACCACGATGTGTATGCCATGAAATTGGGTTTAGACCCAGCTGATGTCAATTATGAGAATAACATTCTTGGTCTTGATGCCGCAACACTAACTACCGTTTTAGCGGCAGATGTATTGCAAGTAGCGCCAGATTTACCGACTACCTATTTTGACCCAGGAACAGATTTTGACAATGATGGAAGAATCTTGGTGCCAGATGGTGATGAGGTGGCATTGACGGGTAGATTGTTGACTGATGATATTATCGATGTATCGTTGATATTACTTTTTGGTGGTATGGAAGGCGATCGTTTCAGTGGCCAAGATTTGGACAATGATGGGGTATCGGACTTACCTAGGTTGACCTCTGATGGGGTAGGACTAACGGCCAACATTTTAACAGTATTTCCTTATGTATCAACTCCTGAATAAATAATGCTATGAAGGAGAAAGGGAGAGCGCTCTAGGGCTCTCTCCCTTATTCTTTTAATCAAACAAAACAACAAGATCTAAAACAATCCCATGAAACAAATTATAATTTTAGTATTTGCTTTAGGCATGATTGCTTGCCAAAATCAGAGTGGTACAATTACCAATGTTGAGGATTACAACGCCTATTTGGTAAATGGACCTCTAAAAACAACTTCAAAGTATTTTGAGTTGTGGAACTCAAAAATTAAATCGGATAGCATACAAACATTAAGTTTTGGCAATGTTGCCAATGAATATAATCGTTACTTTCAAGAAACTGGCGATATAGCTTTTTTAATTAAAGCTGAAAAATCCCTACAGAAAGCGGTAGAATTCAGTCAATCCAATAAAGAAGGGTATCGTCGTGCCTTGGCACGCAATTATATTTCGCAACATCGCTTTAAGGAAGCCCTTGTTTTGGCCCAAGAAGCGCGTGAGCTCAAAGGAGGCTTGCCCGAAACACTAAGCTTACTATTTGATGTGCATATGGAATTGGGGAACTACGACAAGGCTGAAAAATACCTAGATAGTATTAATAACATGTCCGATTTTGGGTATTTGATTCGCTTGGCAAAATGGAACGATTATAAAGGCGATTTAAATACGACGCTCACCTTTATGGAAAAAGCTATGAAAAAAGCCGAATCTTCTAAAAACAAGGATTTGAAAATATGGGCATATTCAAATATTGCGGACTACTATGGACACGCAGGTAAAATTCAAGATTCATATAATTACTATTTGAAAACCCTCGAACTTGATAACAATAATGCCTACGCAAAAAAAGGAATCGCATGGATAGTTTATTCCCATGAAAAAAACGGGAAAGAAGCTATGCGCATATTGAACTCTGTAACAGAGAATCACAAATCACCGGATTATTATTTGCTAAAAGCAGAAATTGCTGAGTATTTAAATGATACAGCTGTTATGAACAACAATTTAGATCAATACTACAAATTGGCTCAGAACCCTTTATATGGTGATATGTACAATGGATATACCATTTCATTCTTGCTCGATCATGCCAAAGAATATCAAAGGGCATTACGTTTGGCACAAAAAGAAGTAGATAACAGACCAACACCAGAATCTTACGATTACTTGGCCCAAGCCTATGTGCAAATGGGAGAACATGGGAAAGCCTTAGATATTGTGGACAAACATATTATTGGTGAGACTTTTGAACCTGCCATATTATTGAATGCCGCAAAGATTTTAAAATTGAACAATGATCAGGAAAGGGTTGTTGAACTTAAGAAAGAATTGGCAGGAGCCGAGTATGAACTTGGTCCAATGTATATAAACCAATTGCAAAGTTTATGATTAGGATTTGATTTGGTTGGTTAGTTGTTTGTTTGAACGTCCTGAAAATTTTCAGGGCGTTTTTTTATAGATCAATAAAATTGTCCAAATCCAAGGTCCAATCGTAATTTTTATAACTGAGATCTACATCTTTGGTATTTTGAATAAGATTCTGCTCTTTCAATATTTTTTTCACCCCGTTTTTGCCACCAAAATCTCCCCTAAACCAACTAAACAGAGAGGTCACCTTGACAATATTGTTTTTTGCATCGAGGTTGGTGGTTCTCTCAAGATAAATTGCAGTACCCTTTTGCAGCTGTTCTTTAAGTCGATTTGGGGTATAAATGGCCACTGGCGGACAATCTTTGGCGCCACAATTGAGTGCAAAATGAATTCGGTAATCCCTTTTGTTCACCCTTAATTTACGCTCAAATTTATCTGGAAAAATTTTTCTGAAATATCCTAATCCCAATCCCCATTGTGATTTTCTGATGATCCCATGTTCTATTTTGGCAAAAGAGACCATTTCACCGGCAATATTAATTTGTTCCCTTGAGAAAAAATCCCTTCTGTCTTTGTAATATTCAGGATGTTCCTTCAAAATCACCTGTATGTATCCGTTATAGATATTGATCCAAAATGCATATTTCTGTTCATCGGTCACCAGGGCATTGTCCAGTTCTTGTATAGTGGTATTCGCCAATGTATCTTCTATTTCCTTAGTGTCTTTGTTGTCTCTAATTTGCTTTAAAAACTGTTCTGAAAGTGAGTTGAAATCTGTAGTTACTACGTTTTTTGCCTTAAAATCTACCTGTTTTACCTTGCAACAACTTAATAGTATCAAAATCGCAACGGATAATATTCCTAATTTCATGAGATATGTTTTTAGTTTCAATGGCACTTACGTAATTTTAATATCGATGGATTTGTCGTGTGGCGTCACGCTTACTTTCAAAGATACTGGTTGTAAAACCGAATGCTATAGAAATCCGTAGGTAAATTAAAAGAGAGTGAGCTAATGATCAGTGTAATTA
>JABDND010000153.1 GCA_013001145.1 Croceitalea sp.
CGACATTGTCATTTTTGTCACGAAGCAATTCAAGCTCATATTCTTTCCAGCCCATCAAGGCTTTGTCTATCATTACTTCGTGAATGGGTGACACTTCAAGTCCATGGCTCAAAAGACCATCAAAGTCCTCAGGGTCATGCACAATGGACGCTCCTGCACCGCCTAGTGTAAAAGAAGCCCGAATAACCAATGGGAAACCGAACTCCTGTGCTATTTCTTTACCTTTTAAAAATGAAGTCGCCGTTGCTTGAGGAGCCATGCCTACTCCTATTTTTAGCATCAACTCTCTAAATTTTTCTCTATCTTCAGTAATATTGATTGCGTCAATATCAACTCCGATAATTGCAACATCAAAATCTCCCCAAATACCTTTTTCATCAGCTTCAATACAAAGGTTGAGCGCCGTTTGCCCTCCCATGGTAGGTAAAACGGCATCGATTTGTGGGTGTTTTTTTAATATTTCAATTATTGATTTGGTCGTCAACGGTTTTAAATAAATATGATCGGCCATAACTGGATCGGTCATGATGGTTGCAGGATTGCTATTGATCAATATAGTTTCAATACCGTCTTCCCTTAAAGACCTAAGGGCCTGTGAACCAGAGTAGTCAAATTCACATGCCTGCCCTATGATTATAGGGCCAGAACCGATGATAAGTATTGATTTAAGATTTTCTCTTTTTGGCATTTTCGGTGGTGTTATATTACTGAAATCTCTAAAAATAAAGCAAAAAAAAAGTGCTAAACTTAAAAAGTAGCACCTTTAATTAAAACTTGTAAACAGTCATTATTTTTTATGTCTGGGTTCGGATGAGACCGTCAATTTTTTTCTTCCTTTTGCTCTTCTTCTGGCCAAAACTTTTCTGCCATTGGCTGATGCCATGCGTTCTCTAAAACCATGTTTATTTCTACGCTTTCTTTTCGATGGCTGATATGTTCTTTTCATTTGAAATTATTTGAAAAGCAAAAATGCTTTATGAAATTCTGGGCGCAAATATACAAAGAGTTTTTGCTTTGGCAAATTCATTCAAAAATAATTTAGAATTGTTTTCATTAGCTTTGCAAGCCTATTATAAATGACATTTATTTGCGCAAGTACGAACTAAGAATCCTGTAAAACCGAACACTATGTTCAATAAAAATATAAAACTGGTCATTACCTTCTTAATTGTTGCCTATGCCGTATATCAATTTGTAGAAGGTGAGATAGGCAACGGCATATTTTTGATTTTGCTATCCGCGATATTCATATTCCTATATTTTAGAAATGAAATTATTCTTTTGGCTTTTTTAAGAATGCGCAAACAAGATTTGGTCGGTACAGAAAAATGGCTGTCCAAGATAAAAAACCCTGAGGCTGCCCTTGTTAAAAAGCAACAGGGTTATTATAATTACCTTCATGGTATCATTTACTCACAAAAAAACTTGACCCAAGCAGAAAAATATTTTAAAAAAGCCTTGTCGTTGGGTTTGAATATGGACTATGATGTGGCCATGGCCAAATTGAGTTTAGCTGGCATTTCTATGCAAAAGCGCAGAAAACGGGAAGCCACTCAATATTTAAAAGAAGCTAAAAAATTGGACAAGAACAACATGCTTACCGAGCAAATTAAGATGATGCAGCAGCAAATGAAGAAAATATAAGTTTTTTATCTGCTATCGCCGTAATAACCCTTGTTTGGTATTTCGACCACATATTTTTTACGAGAGGAATTATTTAAATGTGGTTCGCGCAACCATGGATTATGGCGCTTTAATATCTTATAGTTTATCTCATACTCTTTGGCAAAATCGGCCCAACTTGCAACAGCGGTATCCAATTCTACAGAGAAAGTGGGGACAGCATCATAAAAATCATCATTCTCTACTTCAAACCCGTATTTCTCTGGATTGGAAATAATTTCCTTAATGGCCATGATTCTAAAAACGTAGCGCCCGGTTTCTTCTCCCAAAAGCAAATCATAATAATCATCTGCCTTTTGAATACCCATATATTTTTGTATTCCCCCTGGGCCAGCATTGTAAGCTGCCGCAGTTAGGGTCCATGTACCAAAACGGTCTTTCCATTTATTTAAATAATCACATGCCACCTGTGTTGCTTTTTCCAAATGGTAACGTTCATCAACATTGTCGTTTACCTCTAATCCATATTCCTTGCCTGTTGCCTTCATAATTTGCCAAAAACCGGTCGCACCTGCTGGAGAGACCACATTCAATAAACCACTTTCAGCCACTGCTAAATATTTAAAGTCATCGGGAATTCCATTTTTTGCCAAAATAGGTTCAATAATCGGAAAGTATTTGTGGGCCCGCTTCATTATAAGCAGGGCATTCGATTGCCAATAGGTATTCACCAAAAATTCGCGATCTACCCGTTCCATAACCTCAGGGTCTCCCAAGGGTACTTTTTCACCAGCGAAATTAAGGTCTTCAGGAATATCGATGGCACTTATACGATAGCCCTGACTTACATTTTTAGGCTTGGCCACATCGTTTTTGATGGTTATATCATCCTTTGATGCTGATTGTACCGCATATATAAGACTGCCAATGACGAACAAAAATCCGATGCCAGCCAAAATATTTTTTAAATGTTTCATGACGTAATTATTGAAATATACTGCAAGATACCATATATAACTTGCTCATTGCAAAATAATTGTGGGCAAGTTTTCATTGAACCACCGTGCCCTATGAATAATCATCGTATGCGTTCCACCTTTGACTACAGTACAATTTTGGATATTAACAAGTGGAAATACAGCGTCTCTTTCTCCTTGAATATGAACAAGGTTCTTAGGTATATTTTGTTGTTTCCAATTAACCAATTGTTCAATGCACCAATCAATATAGTATTTATCACGTATGGATAAGTATTTTTCATATAAGGCCAACCGCTTGGTAACTGTTTCTCCGAAGGCGTATTTTGCTAATAACTCAACATTGTTTATCAACCCGGTTGGTAACAATTTGTGGACTTTGGTGTATTTGGCAAACAACATACGCTTGGGCAATTCTTTGTGCGATTTGATACTGGAAACAATGATTACTTGTTTGGTAGGTATCAATCTTGCCATTTCTTGGACCAATAGACCCCCAAAGGAAACCCCAATCAATACTGGTTCAGGATGCTTTACAAAACTGCACATTTGTTGTGCATAGGTCTGCATTGACATGCCTTTTAAAGGCACAAACCATTCGAGCCGATAAACATCAAAAATACTGGGGTCCAATTGGATACCATCAAAAATAGATGGATTGGCAGCCATACCGGGCATAAGGTAAACAGCAATTTTTTCATGGTTCATTTAGGAAAGATGCTTTAAAAATCTAGGAATTTAGCAATATTTTAACTACTTTTGTTGTCCGTCTGTAATTTACCTCTTTGTTTTTGCAAACGCCATAATTCAGCCAAATTGAAAATTACGATATGAGAACATCGTAATTTTTTTGTCTGTTGTCATTTGAAAACTAAAACTATATGATAGAAATGGAAATTAAGGATAACAGTTTCTTGCGCCAGTTCGAAGCCAAAGTCGAAGGACATCTGGCAAAAATCGAATATTCTTCTCAAGAGAGGAAGGTTTTTCTCACCAAACTGGTTATTCCGGAAGAGATTACCCAAGAAGGTTTTAAAGAATCTTTTATCAAAGCCGTTCTACATCACATTCAAGAACAGAATTTGAGAGTGGTGCCGACAAGTCCGCACATTGCAGGATTTCTTCGGAAGAATCGACAGTACAAAGAGATGCTGCCTGTTGGCATCCGCATCTAATCAATTAGGCCCTGACCAATAGGTCGGGGTTTTTTTATGCCAAAATTGGTTGTTTTATCCAATCAAAGCGCACCAGCCCGTCTTCATCAATTGATTTGAGCTTAACTGTATGCAGTGTATTCACTAAGTCTGGATTCCATGCTGTTTTTACTTTTATATAGTTCTCGGTAAATCCGTGAATGTAGCCTTCTTTATTCTCGCTTTCAAATAGAACTGTTCTATTGGTGCCCAATTGACCCTCATAGAATGCTCTACGCTTTTTAACGGAGAGACCACGAAGCATTTTACTGCGCTTGGATCTAATCGCCTTAGGCACGACATTGGGCATGTTGGCAGCTAACGTATTGTCACGTTCTGAATAGGTGAATACATGTAGATATGAAATGTCCAATGTATTCAAAAAATTATATGTCTCAATAAAATGTGCATCAGTTTCCCCCGGAAAGCCAACGATGACATCTACACCAATACAGGCATGTGGCATGACCTCTTTTATACGCCTGACGCGGTCTACATATAAATTAGTCAAATATCGACGTCGCATGAGTTTTAAAACTGCATCACTGCCACTTTGTAATGGTATGTGAAAATGGGGCACAAATGAATTGCTTTGGGCCACAAAATCTATGGTTTCGTTATTTAATAAATTTGGTTCTATTGATGAAATACGCAAACGATGAATACCCTCTACACAGTCCAATGCCTTTACTAAATCAAAGAATGTATGCTCATGCTTTTTATTGCCAAACTCGCCTTTGCCATAGTCACCAATATTAACACCTGTGAGAACAATTTCTTTGATGTTCTGCGCCGCGATTTCGGTCGCGTTTTTTAAAACATTTTTCAAGGCATCACTACGCGAAATTCCACGCGCCAAGGGTATGGTGCAATACGTACATTTATAATCGCAGCCATCCTGTACTTTTAAGAATGCCCTCGTACGGTCTCCAATGGCATAACTGCCCACATAAAAATCAGCCTCTTCTATTTCACATGAATGAACATGCCCATGGTCATTCTTTGATAGATCATTGAGGTAGTCAGTGATTTTAAATTTTTCGGTGGCCCCCAATACAAGGTCTACCCCATCAACAGCTGCCAATTGTTCGGGTTTAAGTTGGGCATAACAGCCCACTGCGGTAATAAAAGCGTCTGGATTTACCTTTTGGGCTTGCTTGACCACCCCTTTAAATCTTTTATCTGCATTTTCAGTCACCGAACATGTGTTGATCACATAAATATCGGCCTTCTCAGAAAAATCAACACGCTCAAAACCTTCGTTGACGAATTTACGAGCAATTGTAGATGTTTCGGAAAAATTGAGTTTACAGCCCAAAGTATAAAAACCGACCTTTTTCTTCATAATTCCCTTACTTTTTAGGGATGGCAAAGATAAGAATTTTATAAGGTAGACTCAATAGCGGTAAGAGCCTAAGTCAGCTGTATTCTATTCACGACGCCATCTTTTGGTCATGTCATGAACTTCTTGAAGTATATCTTGTTCGGTTTGGTCAAAATCCACTCCCCTGCGATCCATCATTGCCTTTGCCGTTTCAAAGGCCTTTCTGGGCAGATAATTGGTGAAGCCAGCTGCGCCGCCCCAACTAAAACTTGGCACAAAATTTCTTGGAAAATTACTTCCAAAAATATTTGCACTCACCCCTACTACGGTTCCAGTGTTGAACATGGTATTAATTCCACATTTACTATGGTCGCCCATCATTAAACCGCAGAATTGCAAACCTGTTTTGGCAAAGCCTTCGGTTTTATAGTCCCAAAGTTTAACCTCGGCATAGTTATTTTTTAGGTTGGAGGTATTACTGTCAGCGCCTATGTTGCACCATTCTCCCAATACAGAATTACCTAAAAATCCATCGTGGCCTTTATTGGAATAGGCAAATAGCACTGCATTGTTGATTTCGCCTCCTGCTTTGCAATGAGGTCCAAAGGTGGAAGCACCGTATATTTTGGCTCCCATTTTTAGGGTGGCATTATCACACAGCGCCAAACCACCTCGTATTACGCAGCCTTCCATGATTTCGGCATTCTTGCCGATATATATAGGCCCTGTGGACGCATTTAAAATACTACATTCAACTTTGGCCCCTTCTTCTAGAAATATATTGTCAGGTTCAATTACCGTATTGGTTTCTGATATGGGTTGGCTCTTTCGACCTTTGGTCAATAGATCATAATCGGC
Source organism: Croceitalea sp. (assembly GCA_013001145.1). GTDB lineage: Bacteria > Bacteroidota > Bacteroidia > Flavobacteriales > Flavobacteriaceae > Croceitalea. The sequence goes on from JABDND010000153.1 coordinate 5,976, forward strand.
CTGTAAGGCTTCTGCATTTTTTGCGAAAATATCCCAAGTATGCTTTATGGTCAATCCGACACCATTGTATGCAACAGATTTATAATCTGATAGGCTGAAGTTCTGCTTAGGATTGGTAGTGGCATAGGCAACTACTTCTCCCTCACATAAAACAGCTTCACCAAGATGAAGTTCTTGAACAATTTTTACCAACTCGGCATTGGGCAGGTAAGATGCCGCTATAACTACATTTTGCTCTTCACAGCGTAAGGGATATTTCTTTTCCAAATAAGGCTCTGATAAGGAACTTGTTTTCTTGCCCAAAAAAGCCTCCCATTTATCACGGATGGTTAGTATACCAAAGCGAATATCGGCAATGGGTCTAGTGTAAGTGAAGGGAAGCAATGCTTCGCGATGATTGCCGTCAGATAAAATATAGTTCATACTTGGATTTTAATTTAGGCAAAAATAAAAACGCCTTCGATATAAAAACGAAGGCGTTGATAATATATTTTTAAAAAAGACTATTCTTCCTTTTTTTCTGACTTGTCAAATTTCTTGTACTTGTTCTTAAACTTGTCAATTCTACCGGCAGTATCTACCAATTTAGTCTTACCTGTGTAATAAGGATGTGAAGTTCTGGAAATTTCCAGTTTTACCAGTGGATATTCAACACCATCCACGGTAATGTTTTCTTTGGCTTCAGCGGTCGATTTGGTAATAAATACATCATCATTGGACATATCTTTGAACGCTACCAATCTATAATTTTCTGGGTGTACTCCTGTTTTCATCGCAAACTACTTTATAAAACTTCGAATTTTCGCGTTGCAAATTTAGTTATTTTTTGTTTAAACACAACTTACAACCCCCAAAAAAGAAAAAATTGTACATTTAGCTGTAACAATCAGCAAAGTTAGGAAACTAACAAACGTAATCAACTTAAATATTTTAAAATGGAAGAAATGCAACCTAAAATTGGTAAGTACGCCTTAAACTTTGGCCTTCTGCTTGGCCTCGTGTCAGTAGTGTTCAATGTAATGTTATTTTCTGTCGACATGCACTATGAGCAGACCCCGGCAATTCAAATCATCGGAATATCAATTCTTTTTGCTTTGGTGTTTATTGGCATAACGCAATTTAGAAAAGCTAACGGCGGTTACCTCAAGCTTGGCGAAGCTCTAAAGCTGGGTACGGGCATTGCAGTGGTAGGAGCTGTCATCGGCCTCATTTATTACTTTCTCCTAACCAATGTCATTGAACCAGGTTTTATGGACAAAGCAAGTGAATTTGCCAAGGTCAAAGCTTTTGAAAACAACCCTAAACTCACGCAAGAACAATGGGACCAAGGTATGGAAATGCAAAAGAAATTTGCATGGATTGCCTACCCCTTTATCTTAATCTTTCAAGCTTTAATCGGACTTATAGCAGGTTTGGTCGCAGGATTGATCTTTAAAAAAGACAAACCCGCCTACTAATTAAAAAGTGGTACTTTTGAGTGAAATTCGATAATTGAACAATGCAGTTATCCATAGTAATTCCTTTACTAAACGAAGAAGAGTCACTCAAAGAATTATATGATTGGATTGCACAAGTCATGCAGTCCAATCATTTTTTATATGAAGTCATTTTTATTGATGATGGCAGCACCGATGGTTCATGGCGGGTTATACAAGAAATCTCAAAAGGAAATGATCATGTTAAAGCCATACGTTTTTTGAAGAATTTTGGTAAATCACAAGCACTGCACGCCGGTTTTAAAGAGGCCCAAGGCGATGTGGTCATTACCATGGATGCTGATTTACAGGACAATCCCGAAGAAATTCCGGAGCTGGTCAACATGATCAAAGAACATGATTTAGATGTAATTTCGGGATGGAAAAAAAAGCGGTTCGATTCAGTATTGGCTAAAAACCTCCCCTCAAAATTATTTAATTGGGCGGCTAGGCGCACCTCTGGCGTTAAACTACATGATTTTAATTGTGGCCTCAAAGCCTTTAAAAAGGAGGTGGTCAAAAACATAGAAGTATCTGGCGACATGCATAGATATATTCCTGTTTTGGCCAAAAATGCAGGCTTTACCCAAATTGGCGAGAAGGTAGTTCAACACCAAGCTAGAAAGTATGGAACCACAAAATTTGGAGCCGAACGATTTATCAATGGTTTATTAGACCTGGTCACCATTTGGTTTGTTTCAAAATTTGGTCGGCAACCAATGCATCTTTTTGGTGCGCTAGGGGTTTTGATGTTCATTGTAGGTTTTGGATTTTCAATTTATCTTGGCATTGACAAACTTTTTTTAGACCCCACCGGTAGATTAATCACCGACAGACCACAATTTTTCATTGCCTTAACCTGTATGATAATTGGCACCCAAATGTTTTTAGCTGGATTTATTGGCGAAATAATGGTAAGGTCCCGCAGGGGTTCAGTAGGCTATTTAATCGGCGAGACTCTAAATCTTTAGCGTTTTAGGGCAAAGTAGCCGGTAACCTCACGACCATCGGGCAACTCCAATCTATACCAATAATCATCGGCGGGCATATTGGCATTTTGAAATGTACCATCCCACCCTATTTGATTTTCATTGAAGTTCTTGATTAATTTACCATAACGGTCGAAAATTGAAACCATGTAATTAGGAAATGCGTTTGCATTTTCTATGGTCCATATATCATGGATTCCATCATTATTGGGTGTAAAGAAAGAAGGTGTTCCGCCTACCAATACATCACTTTCGTATAGGGAACAACCGTCATCGATGACCAGTTCATAAATTCCTGGCAGGATATTTTCGAACCGGTTCGAAGTTTGAAAATTTAAACCCCCGTCCATAGAATATACCGTTGTGGTTTCATCATCGCTATACCCTAAAACAAACGTGACACAATTGTTTCGGCGAAAATCTTCTATGATTATTTCATCAACAAAAATCGTTGGTTCTGGCAATATTTCAAAAGTCTGAATATAATTGCAAGCACCATTTCCAAAGACAACATCCACCTCGCCTAAGACGTCTGTCACATAATTTTGTGATGTACTGCCATTGGGCCACAAATAGTTTTCGTAGCCATTGGGGGCTGTTAATAAGGCCTCTCCTTGGCAAAGGGTCATTGCGATATTTTCTTCATACTCAGGTGGTTCAGATACATCAAGAAAGGCTTTCCCAATAAATGCGCATCCTTCACCGGCTTCTATCCTAAAATATACTTCTAAAGGATCAACCGGACCAAAAGTGTGATTTTCCAAAGGCATTGCGTCCAATTCCAATACAGCCTGCCCTTGTTCTAAATATATGGTCACATCATCATAGTCTTTAAAATCTTCGGCCAATATTTGGTGTACATCAGCAATATTGACGATTGTTGCCAAAGTACCTGTAATTCCGTTACATATAAAAAGGGTGTCATAATCACCCAAGTCTGTTAAGGGTTCGGCTTTCAGCGCAACCTTCACAATTTCAAAACATTCAGAATTCACAAAAGCCCTAGCATAAATAACCTGTCCATCAAATGCGTTGGTATAACCAATAGGGTCAATTTGGTTCACATTGTCAATGGCATTTGCCTCCGAAGCAAAAAACAGACCCGTCATGTCTTCGTTTCCATTATTGAACAAGGGAATGGATTGCATAAGATTAAACCTTGTTATACCGTCATTTTGACCATCTATGTCACATTGTATTAGCTCAACTTCAGTGTTCACTTTAGGAGTCTCTGCAATTTCTACAAATTCAATAAACCGCCTACTTGCACCATTTATATATTCTACGTCAATGGTAACTTTAAAAATTCCTGATGAAGAAAATATATGGGCGGGATTTAATTCTGATGAAAAATTGGCCGTACCCGAATCGGGATCCCCAAAATGCCAAGTAATGGAATCAATGAGCCCTGTTGAATCTGTGGTGAAAGTTGTCTTCTGGCCTTCACAAAAATTGTTTATGGTAACAATGGTCTCAAAAAAAGATTGGATAAATGGAGGAAGGCCAAAGGTGGCAAACTGTCCGCCCAAGTCAACTGCAAATGGTCTAAAGTCTGCATCCAAACCATTTAAATTGGGGGTTCTAATTACCGAAAGATTGGTACTGGGCATAGAGTGGTATATTTTCTTATCAATACCAATTTGTAAAGCGCCGGCCACAAATACATTGCTCCTGTTTGCAAAAGAATGCATGATAAATTCATTGGTATTGCCTAAAGGCTCATCCAAATTAAATTGAACCAACTTGAGACCGCCTAAAAAAGTGGAGTCATTCCTTTGTTCAAGATCTATACCGCTAGCATACAATTTGGAAGAGTTGGATGAGAACTCCACGCCATAATATAGCCGTTTATCATTGACCATTCTAGCGTTGCTCACAATCCCCGTATCAATATCAAAATCAAACAGATAAAAACTTGAAGCATAACCGGGTTTGACTATGGTGTGTGCAATCGCCAATTT
>JABDND010000167.1 GCA_013001145.1 Croceitalea sp.
CCCCTTTTACAACCATTATACAATGGCGTTTTTTCGTAAAGGTCTTGATCTTTTCAAGTTTGTTAAAATCATCATCCCACTTCCCTATCACACGTTCCAGCTCTTTTGGGTGTGGCGTCAGTACTGAATTTTTCGGAAGAAGCTTCAATAGTTCCGGCTGTTGTGACAAGATGTTCAAGGCATCTGCATCAATAATCATGGGGTTTTGATAGTTTTCTAAAAAACCTTTTAAAGCTTTAACAGTTTCTTTGTCGGTTCCCATACCAATTCCTAGACCGTAGGCCGTGGCCTCTATGTCTAACGCTATAGATGTCAGTTTTTTATCATCCCTATCGGTCAACACCATAATTTCGGGCGCAGCACTTTGTAAGGGGAGCAGACCACAATGGGGCACAAAGGCAGTAACAAGGCCACTACCTGCAACAAGGCAAGCCCTTGCCGCCAAATTAACAGCACCTATCTTACCTTGGCTACCACCAATAATTACCGAATGGCCATAAGTGCCTTTATGTGAAAATTTTAAGCGAGGAATATACAATGGCCGTATCTCTGGTAAACCAATGAGATTATATGCTGACTTTGTCTTTTGCAAATACTCCTCATCCAAACCAATATCCAAGATTTCCCACTGGTTCATATAAACACCTGTTTGCGGTAAAAAGAATACCATTTTGGGCGTTTGAAAACTCAAAACGTGATTGGCTTTGATAACCGCCTCCGGATTCTCTGGTATAGTTGACATATATAATCCCGAGGGAATATCAACCGCTAATACAAATGCTTGGCTCGCATTAATGTGCATGATCAATTTCGTCACCCAAGCCTCAGGGGCACGATTTAACCCAATGCCAAAAATGGCATCAACAATAATATCGTCCTTACCGAGTATTGGCATTTCACTTTTGGGATCTAAAAAATCGGGCCACAACTTTCTTTCCTTCAATCGGTCAAGATTGATCAAGAAATCCTTGGAACGTTTATCACTGTAGTTGACCACATGAACAGATATGGCATAGTTGTTCTCATGTAAAAGTCGGGCCAATGCAATACCATCGCCGCCATTGTTACCTATTCCACAGAAAAGATGAATATGAACCGAGGCGCCTTGCAAGCGGTCATGCATCCAGTTAAAAATCTGAACCGCAGCACGTTCCATGAGTTCATCGCTCGTGATTTTTTGTTTGGCTATTGTGAATTTGTCAGCTTCGTAGATTTGTTCTGCGGAAAATATTTTCATTTGACAATGAAGTTTAAATAAAACTACTTATTTGATAAAAATTTGAGAATCATTTGATGCCCTAGCCAAAAGTACTACTTTTGAAATCTTACAATAGGTATGCAAATTAAACATTCGGACATAAAAGTATTTTCAAGAAACGGTAAGACGAAAAATACTGTTTTTACCAACACCACCCCTTGGGGGTAGTTTGTAATAGAAGTCGTCCGTTCTTTTCTTGTTTAATACAATCCTAACCTCTTAGGTAATGAAAATCTTAAAATTTGGTGGTACTTCGGTAGCCAATGCCGAAAACATAAAACTGGTAAAAACAATTGTCGCTGATACCACAGCCGATAAAATAGCGGTTGTCGTTTCGGCCATGGGCGGTGTGACCGATATGCTTTTGAATGCCTTAGAGATTGCATCAAACCAAGATGCCGCGTATGAAAAAAGTTTGGCCAATATTGAAGCACGTCACCTTGAAGCTGTTCAAGAATTGTTTCCGATTAAGGCCCAAAGTGGTATTTTAAGCCACATTAAAAGTGAGCTAAATGATCTGGAAACCCTGCTACATGGGGCCTTTTTAATTGGTGAAATCACTCCTCAGCTTTCAGATAAGGTTGTTAGCTATGGTGAGTTGTTATCTTCATTTATCATCAGTGAATATTTTAAAACAACTGGTTTGAACGCGACACTAAAAAATGGTCGTGAATTAATTACAACGAACGAAGAGTTCGGAAGGGCCTCCATAAACTACAAAATCACCTCGGACCAGATTCAAGATTATTTTGAAACCTCTAAATATCCCATAACTGTTGTGCCAGGCTTTGTTGCCTCAGCAAAATCGGGTAAATCGACCACCTTGGGTCGTGGTGGTTCAGACTTTTCTGCGGCCATTATAGCAGCTGTAGTCAATGCAGAAATTTTAGAGATTTGGACCGATGTCAGTGGTATGTACACGGCAAATCCGAAACTGGTCAAACAAGCCAAATGTGTTTCACATATTTCATATGAAGAAGCCATGGAATTATCACACTTTGGTGCCAAGGTGCTCTACCCACCCACTATACAACCGGTTTTGAGCAAGGGCATACCCATAATCATTAAAAATACATTTGCTCCTGAAGCGCCTGGTACTTTGATTACAAAAAACACCAATGGTGGGGGCAAAACCGTACGTGGCATCAGCCATGTTGGGCAAATTACCCTTTTGTCACTGGAGGGTTCCGGTATGGTTGGCATACCAGGAATCTCAAAACGGTTTTTTGAAACCCTATCCTTAAAAGAAATTAGCGTGGTCTTGATCACACAAGCTTCTTCCGAACATTCCATTTGTATCGGCATTAGTGATAAAGATTCACAAAAGGCTGTTGAGGCCTTAAACCAAGCCTTCGAATATGAAATTGCGGCTGAAAAACTGAAACCTGTTATCGTGGAAAACGATTTAGCCATTATTGCCCTTGTTGGTGATAATATGAAAAGTCACCAGGGTTTGAGCGGTAAAATGTTCAGCACCTTGGGAAAAAACAATGTAAATATTCGCGCTATTGCACAAGGCGCCTCGGAACGCAATATCTCTGCAGTCATTAAAAAAGATGATGTAAAAAAGGCGCTCAACACTTTACATGAAGCCTTTTTTGAAGAAAATATAAAACAACTCAACCTCTTTGTCATGGGGGTCGGTAACGTAGGATCAAGATTTTTGAACCAAATAAAACTTCAAAAAAAATACCTTAAAGACGAATTGAAACTCAATGTTCGGGTCATTGGTATTTCAAATTCAAGAACCATGGCATTTAACGAGGGCGGTATTTCGTTGGAGGCATGGGAATCCGTTCTGGCCGAAGGAGAAAAAGCTAACCGTACCCTGTTTTTTGAAACCATAAAAAGCTTAAATCACCGTAATAGTATTTTTGTTGATAACACGGCCAGTGATGCTATAGCGCTTACTTATCCTGATTATCTAAAACATAGTATTTCTGTGGTTACTTGCAATAAAATTGCCTGTTCAGCAGATTACGACAATTACCGCGCCTTGAAAGAATTGGCCAAAGAATACAACGCCCCCTTTTTATTTGAGACCAATGTTGGGGCGGGTCTGCCCATTATAGACACCCTAAAACATTTGATAGCCTCTGGCGATCGTGTCAAAAAAATTCAAGCCGTACTTTCGGGCAGTCTTAATTTTGTATTCAATAATTTTAATGACAGTACTACCTTTCATGATATTGTGAAAGCGGCACAAGAACAGGGCTATACCGAACCCGACCCCAAAATAGATTTGAGCGGTATTGATGTGATGCGCAAAATATTGATTCTGGCGCGTGAGAGTGGGCACCAATTGGAAATTGAAGACATCGAAAATGATTCGTTCTTGCCCGAAGAGAGCCTTCAAACCAAAAACAACGAAGCATTTTTTACTTCGTTGAAAAAATATGAAGCTGAATTTCAGACACTTTATGCTAAAGCGGCTTCTAAAAATTGCCGCTTAAAATATGTTGCCCAATTTGAAGATGGCAAGGCCAAAGTGGGCTTGCAGGAAATACCTGAAGGGCATGATTTTTATAATTTGGCCGGGAGCGATAATATTGTGTTGTTCTTTACCGAAAGATACCCCGATCAACCTATGAT
>JABDND010000214.1 GCA_013001145.1 Croceitalea sp.
GTATTGATCGGCGCTTTTAAATCGTGGCCAATAATGGAAAATATTCTGTGTTTGGCATTGTTGATTTGATTCAGCGTCATATTGGCTGCCTTTTGCGTCTTATTATTTCTACTGATCAATACAATTAAAATGGCCATAGCCGCCAAAATAATGATGACAATATAGGTGAGTGTTTTTTGCCGGGCCAGTAACTTTTGCTTTTCATACACATCACTTTTTTTGGCAAACTCAAGGGCGTTGTTAACATCAATAATATCCAAATCATTTTCTGTACCTTGGGTATTGAAATCGTCGTTGATTTTTTGAACAATTTCAAAATATGCCAAAGCTTTATCAAGGCTGTCTTGATCCTCGTAAATATCAGCCAGAATTTCAGCAGCATTGTATCGTTGAAAAACAGCATTTAGCATTGATGCCTTTTCAAAAACTTCCAATGAAATTTGCTTGGCGACATCTAAATTTCTCAAACCCAAGTTGGCGTAGGCCACACCAAGCAGAATATCCAATCTACCATATTCATCATCTATTTGTTGGTGCATGTCCAGCGCTTCATTATAGAGTTTCAAAGCTTTATTATATTCTTTTTTATCTAAATGATAATCCCCTTTGATTGCGAGTGCCCAAGACAACCATGAAAGATTGTTGGTTTGCTTGAAAGTATTGATGGGGACTTCAAGAAGATTTGGCACTGAATCGGGTTGATTTAATTGAAGTTTCAACAAGGCCAAATTAGTGCTGAACATAGCCAGGGATGTGGAATCCTTGATGTCAAGGGCCATAATTGAATTGTAGAAGGGCAAGGCCTTTTCGTACAACCCTTGATCACGGTAAAGATTGGCGCTATTCTCATAAAACACAGCTAAGTTGGCATTGTCACCATGTTCCATCGCCATTTGAATTCCTCGTAAATTGTTCTCCAAGGCATTTTTGTAATCCATTTCATCGGCCAATATTCTTGCTTTTAATGAAAGTAGGCCCATCCATATTTTATGATTATCAGCTTTAAAAGCCTCTTTTTCTGCAAGTTCAAGTAGGTTTTTGGCAAGGCTGACATCGCCAAAATAGTAATTATACTCACTTAATAAGTTGAGAGAATGTCCTTTACCGATATCATAATCTACTTCTGTGCTATAATTTAAAGCTTGATTTGCGTATAAAAGTAGGCTGTCATTGTTCAAATCTTGGTAGCCATAAGCCATGTTGATCAGTAATTCAATGTGTTTTTTATTGGTTTTGTCAAATTTTTGATAAGAAATCAAACTGTCATATTCAGACTTCAAATTCTGCAAAGGGGTACGTTGAGCCCATGTCTTAACACAAAGACATAACAATAGAATTACCAGTGCAATAAACCTAAAAAATATCTTCAACGCGCTCAAAGTTGGTTAATTGATATTGGAGACAAAATAGTATTTGCAAGTCTACTAAACTCCATTTGCTGAAAACTCAATGTGAAAACAGCTTCCTGTACCTAATTTGCTAACAATATTTAGAGTTCCTTTATTTAATGTAATCAGTTCTTTACAAATAAGTAGGCCAATACCCGTGCCATGCTCATTATCAGTACCCGGCAATGGTTCAATTTCGGTTTTGGTCAAAATATCATTCTTCAAAGACTCTTCCATACCTGTGCCCTCATCACAAACCGAGAGTTTCACAATATTATTTTCTTTCGTACCCGATACGAAAATCGTATCACCTTTATGTGAATATTTAATTGCGTTGTGTAATAGATTACGCAAAATAATGGTTAAATGCTCTATATCGACCGTCAACTCAATGGTTTCTTCTATGTTTGATTGAAGAAGCAAACCTTTTTTGGTAATTAAATCTTGATAGGTGCCCATTACTTTTGATAAATGGGACGCAAAGGAAACTTTCTTTGGAAATACTCCTAAATTTTTCATTTCTATCTGTGCCCAAACCAATAAATTATTAAGTGCATATGCACTATAATCTACATTGTCTTTTAGGGTAGGGGTTATGGCCGCAATGTCACGTTCTTCAAGTGTTTTTCCTTTATACAAGCCTAGCACATCTTGCAACGTACGGATTGGCGATTTTAAATCTTGACCAATAATTGAAAAAATACGGTCTTTATTTTGATTTGTTTTTGAAAGTAATTCATTTGCTTTTTTTTGGGTAAGATTGTTTTTTCTGACCAAAAATACAATAGGTATAAAGGATACCAGAACCGCCAAAGAGATATAGGTAATGTTTTTTTGGCGCTGTATTTGGGCTTGGGCAATAAACTCCTGTTCTTCCAGACCTCGTTCATGATTAATTTGCGCTTCTTTCAATAGCAGTTTGGTCTTATTCTCTCTTTTTCCTACAGAATCTGCCATTTGCTGTGACAATTTCAAATGGTGCAAAGCTTCTTCAAAATTATTTTCTGCTTTATATACTTTATAGAGTAGTTGTGACGATTGAATCAAGCCACTTGAAAAATTCATTTCTTTGGCTAGATTGTATGCTGAAAGCCCGCGTGAGTGCGCCTCGTCTATATATTTTAAATCATACAATAATTGGGCATAAACTATTTCACAGTCAAACCTGCCTTTGCGGTCATTGAGCTTGTCATGTTCTAAAGATGCCAATTTGATAAGTTCTAAAGCCCTTTCATAATCGCCTATCTCCCTATTTACTTTTGCCTTCGTGATATAAGTAAATGCCAACCATTCTGCCACCTTATTATTACGAAACACATACTCGGCCTTGTTAAGGTATTCCAAGCTCTTTTGGTATTTCTTTAGGTTTAAGTAGGTGTAACCCAAATTTGACCAAAGCCGAGCTGTTTCTATTGAATCTTTTATGATTTTTAAAGCCGTTTCGGCTTCGTTGTAATACACAAAGGCCTTGTCATAATCTTTCAGCAAAGAGAATGATGTGCCCAAATTCATGTTGAGCCGGTAATAAAATGAACTGTCTTGAACTTTTTTTGCCAATGCGATTCCTTCAATGTAGCGTAAATAGGCATTGGCATAGTCCGAGTCAAAAAAATGGATCATACCCAATGAATTGATACCCTTTAGTTGAAGGCCAGTAAAATTGAGTGTCTCGGCCATAGCAATGGCCGATTTAACATTGGTCAGGGCCATCTGTATTTCACCTCTATAAATATGTCCACTCCCTTGGTTCAACAAGGCATCTACCATGCCATACTTATAGTTTATCGCTTTACTTTCATCATATGCAAGATTTGCATAATACAATGTAGAATCAGGATTTTCATAGAGGTAGGTAAGTGACAGTTCATTCAAAGATTTGATGTAGACTGTATCTTGTTCAGGGTAGTTTTCTTTGTCTCTGTTTAGTTCTTTGAGTTTGGTCAGAATACTGTCTTTAGAAGCATTATTTCCATAGAGTGCCATACCAAAGAGAAAGCAAAATAAAAACGTCAATTTATATGTAAACTTCATATTCTTCTACTGACAACTATCCTTCTGTCGTTATGAAAGTCGCATCACTCAAAAGCGAAGTATGCAAACACTCGTGGAAGTTAAGCATTTTTGCCCATAATTAATTTTCAAAGCACTGAATATTTATTTTGAAAGGTTTGACAAAAAAATTACCTTTGCCACCGCTTTAAATGGTGGTTGTAGCTCAGTTGGTTAGAGCGCTTGATTGTGGTTCAAGAGGTCGCCGGTTCGAACCCGGTCTTCCACCCTTTTAAAAATCAAAAAGTCCCGACTAGTTTCGGGACTTTTTATTTTTTGGGGAATTCTAAAGTAAAATGAACATTTCACTTTAAGTATTTACTTGGCCGCCTTATCTACCACTACTTTATTCTCACGGTTTGCGACTTCCCAAGCTGTATGAAAAACCAATTGGGTCCTATTTTTTAGCAAATCATAATTTATTTTGTCGGGTGTGTCTCCAGGTCTATGATAATCACTGTGGGTGCCGTTAAAATAAAAGATTATAGGTATGTTGTTTTTGGCAAAATTGTAGTGATCACTCCGGTAATAAAAACGGTTGGGATCGTTTTCATCATTATAGGTGTAATCTAAAGTGATGTTTGTATATTTTTTATTGATGCGTTCAGATAAAATATGGAGCTCGGTGCTCAATTTGTCCGAACCTATCAGATAAATATAATTGCGGTCGCCCTTTCGTTTAGGATCTATACGACCGATCATATCAATGTTTAAATTGGCCACGGTTTGTGATAGCGGAACTATGGGGTCATAATCCGTATAATACTTAGAGCCCAAAAGTCCTTTTTCTTCACCTGTAACATGCAAAAAGATTACAGATCGTTTAGGACCTTTACCTGCCAAAGCGGCCTTTTTGAAGGCCTCGGCAATTTCTAAAAGACCTACCGTACCAGAACCATCATCATCGGCACCGTTGTTGATTTGCCCATCGGCATTGACTCCAATATGATCAAGGTGCGAAGAAATAATCAAATACTCATTGGGGTATTCTGACCCTTTGATCATGGCCACAACATTTTCTGAATCAACCTGATTATTTGAACTTTTTACATTGAACTCCAGTTTTTTACTCAAAACTTTTGGTTCATCATCTGATTCAATATTTGCGTAAATGGATTTGGCAGTGACCGACTTTAATAATATGATGAAATTGTCATTTGTTTCAGGGTTTAACTGCATACGACCACTATCATTGGTTTTCATAAAACTAAAGTAGCGGTTATAACGCGCGTAATTTTGAGGATCAAAATACAATATACCTTTAGCGCCTTTCTCAATAGCCAACTCTGTTTTTTTACCCATTGCTTCAGACATGTTGCTCCAAATGGATTTTTCTTGGCTTCCGCTTATTACAAAGGTTCCATCGGCTTTTACAGGTTCACCGGCCTTGATAAGGATTATCTTTCCGGCAACATCTATATTTTTAAAATCTGAATAAGGTCCTTCTTCTATGCCATAGCCAGCATAAATGAGTTCTTCAAATTCACCTGTTGCGGTCGAGAAAGTAAGAACGTCTTCCCCAACGGCATAAGTGGTGCCATCGACTGTAATGTTTCCCTCCGGAACTTTACTGAGCTCTAAGGGAACTTTTTGAAGATAATCACCATTGCTTTTGGCAGCATTTATACTCATGGCCTTATATTGATTGACCAGATATTCAACAGCCTTTTTTTGGCCTGGCTTTCCCGTTTCCCTTCCTTCAAATTCATCAGAGGCATAAATGAACAAATGCTCTTTTAGCTCTTCTTCGGTAATGGTATTCGCATATGTTGCCGCAGGGTCAACTTCTTTTACCTGTGAATTGCTGTTTTCGCTGGATACGGTATTTTGGACAGAATTGCACGACAATGCCAAGCCGAGGGTAACTAGCAAAATCTTTTTCATAAATATTTTTTTACGGAATTTCCCAAAAATAGAAAAAGCGAATGAAAATAAGACCCTTCTTCACATTTAATTAAACCTCTTGTTTTATGTATCTTGGTTTCAATTTTAAAGACATATTAAATGAATTTTGAATGGAAAGGCGTTATGCCAGCTGTTACTACCAAATTTGATGAAAATGATAATTTGGACTTGGACATGTTCACCAAAAATATTGAAGCCCAAATAAATGCCGGTGTTGATGCCCTGGTTTTGGGTGGAACTTTAGGCGAGGCGAGTACCTTGACACCAAATGAAAAGAAACTATTGACCGAGCATACGGTCAAAATTGCGGGTTCCAGAGTTCCGGTAATATTGAATATTGCCGAACAGTCTACCAATGACGCTATTAAAGCGGCACAAAATGCAGAAAAATATGGTGCCAGCGGATTAATGATGCTGCCGCCAATGAGATACAAATCAACCGATCATGAAACCGTTGTATATTTTAAGACGGTTGCCCAAAATACCGAACTGCCAATAATGATCTACAATAATCCCGTCGATTACAAGATTGAGGTTACCCTGTCTATGTTCGAAGAATTACTGCCCCTTAAAAACATACAGGCGGTAAAAGAATCTACGCGAGACATTACCAATGTTACCCGAATTAAAAATGCATTCGGTGAGCGGCTTAAAGTTTTGTGCGGGGTCGACACCCTTGCTTTGGAAAGTATGCTCGTTGGCGCTGAGGGCTGGGTAGCTGGTTTGGTTTGTGCCTTTCCTGCAGAAACGGTTGCCATATATAGGTTGGCTAAGGCTGGTCGTATTCAAGAAGCTATAGATATTTACCGTTGGTTTATGCCTCTTTTGGAATTGGATATTAGCCCACAATTGGTTCAGAACATAAAACTGGCCGAAGTGGGCACAGGCATTGGTACAGAGTACGTTCGTGCACCGCGTTTACCTTTACAGGGGGTGGAAAGACAGAGGGTGCTCAAAATTATTCAAGAAGGGCTAAAATCTAGGCCAACTCTACCAGACTATAAAAACCTTTAAATAATGATTTCAGGAAAAAATATAATTGCTTGCGAGCAAAGTGCCAACGGGTCAAATACCTATCGCACATTTGACCCATTATTGAATATGGATAACGAGTGGCAGTTTATCGAGGCTACGGATAGCGAAATAGACCTTGCCGTAGAAAAAGCTGTCCAGGCCTTTGAAACCTACAGTAAAAAATCTGGTTCAGAAAGAGGTGTGTTTTTAAATCAAATTGCAGATGAAATTGAAGCCTTGGGCGATGAACTCATAGCGGCATATTGTAAAGAAACAGGCTTGGCCGAAGGGCGGGCCAAAAATGAACGAGGTAGAACTGTAGGACAGTTAAGAATGTTTGCCAAATTGGTGGTCGAGGGTTCTTGGGTGCAGGCGACCATTGATAATGGACAACCCGAAAGGCAACCTATGGCCAAACCTGATTTAAGAAAAATGTTATTCCCTATTGGCCCCATCGTTGTTTTTGGTGCCAGTAATTTTCCATTGGCCTATTCTACCGCTGGGGGCGATACCGCCAGTGCCTTGGCTTCAGGTTGCCCTGTGATTGTCAAGAGCCACCCCATGCACGCGGGTACGGGTGAGCTTGTCGCATCGGCCATTGTAAAAGCGGTTTCTAAAACAGGAATGCCCAAAGGGGTATTTTCCAATCTGAATAGTACCGGTCATGAAGTTGGTCAGAAGTTGGTGGAACACCCCAAAGTAAAGGGTGTAGGTTTTACGGGTAGCATAAAAGGAGGCAGGGCATTATACGATATAGCGGCAAAACGTGATGAACCCATACCGGTATTTGCCGAAATGGGCAGCATAAACCCCGTGGTATTTTTGCCCCGTGCGTTAGCTGAAAAGAAAAAGGAATGGGCCAAAACCTATGCTGGTTCCATTACCCTGGGTACAGGTCAATTTTGTACCAATCCAGGATTGATGCTGGCCTTGGCCAGTGATGACCTCGATGAGTTTATAGCATTATTGTCAAAAGAAATATTGGATATTGCCCCCATGTGCATGTTGAACCCAGGCATCAAAAACAACTATGCTACAAACAAAGGCAAAATGATGCAACAACAGGGATTGACAGTGGTAGCTGATTATTCGCAAGAGGTCAAAACTAATTTTGCACAACAAGCGGTCACAAAAGTTTCTGGGGCCGAATTTTTAGAGAACAGCACCCTCCACCAAGAAGTTTTTGGGCCTTTTTCAATGATCGTTGCTTGTAAAGATGTGCATGAATTGACTTTGGTCATTTCTACTTTAGAAGGACAGTTAACGGGCACCGTTGTGTCGGTTCAGAATGAAATAAAAGATTATGAAAAAGTGGTCACTGCACTTCAAAGTAGGGTAGGGCGATTAATTTTTAATGGCGTTCCCACTGGTGTGCAGGTTTGCGCTGCCATGATGCACGGTGGACCCTATCCCGCCTCAACAGACAATAGGTTTACAGCCGTGGGTATTCATTCAATCAATAGATGGGTGCGCCCCGTAAGTTTTCAAGATTGGCCCAATGAGCTATTGCCCAATGAACTGAAAAAAGAAAATCCTCTGGGCATTAAAAGAAATGTTGACGGTAATTGGATGTAAAGAATAGTTGTATGAACTCTAAATGCAAAAATTGCAGTGGCATATATTTTGGCTTGATCGTTTTGATCTTTACTGCTTGCGGCAATAATTCCATTGGCAGTCAGTCTGAGCAATTGGCTCGTATTGTTGAAGAGCACCAAAGTTATAAACCGTATGATCGCAGTGAGTTTCCGCTTGGCATTCACACCGATAGTATAGAACAATTGAATTATGAAATTGCTCAAAATCAATTGGCCCAATTGGGAACACTCGATACCAGTACGCTTTCCGAAACCGAACTTATTTCATACAAATTACTTCAATTTAAGCTCAATAATATAGTTGATGGGTATGAGTTTGCCATGCATCACAATCCAATTCAATCCGATCAGGGTTTTCACTTGAATCTTAATTATAGGATTCGACCAATTTTAAATGCCGAGGATGCCAAGAACTACCTGAATTTATTGCGAGCCCTTCCAGAATATGCTGAACAACATTTTACGTTATTGCGGGCTGGACTTGAAAAAGGCATTGCACAACCTAAGGTAATATTTAAGGGTTATGAATCCACCTACAACCAACATATCGTCAGCGATAACGCAAACAGCGCATTTTTTAAGCCATTTACAACTTTGCCAGCAACCATGGGTGCGGCACAGCAAGACTCCCTTCAAAGAGAGGGATTGGAGGCCATTGAGCAATTTGTGATACCCACCTTTAAGAAAATCAAAAATTTTTTTGAAGAAGAATACATACCCAATACAAGAACGGCAATTGGTATATCAGAAACTCCCGACGGACCAGCCTTTTACCAAAACCAAATTGATTATTACACGACATCAACCGAATATACCGCCGACAAAATCCATGCTATCGGATTGGAAGAAGTGGCACGCATCAAAGCACAAATGCAGCAAATAATCAATGACTTGCAATTTAATGGCTCTTTTGAAGAATTTCTTTTCTTTTTAAGAACAGACAAGCAATTTTATGCGGCTGATGGGGCTTCTTTGTTAAAAGAGGCACGAGATATTGCCAAAAGAATAGATGCCCAACTACCCAAATATTTTAAAACACTGCCGCGTAGACCCTATGGGGTTAAAAAGGTGCCCGATGCCATCGCACCAAAGTACACCGGGGGTCGTTACTCACCACCATCAAAAGAAACAGAGCCTGGATTTTATCTGGTAAACACCTATAAATTGGGCAGCAGACCGTTATACGTATTACCCGCTTTGACCGCGCACGAAGCCGTTCCCGGCCATCACCTGCAAGGCGCATTGAATAAGGAAATGGGGGATAGCATTCCCCAATTTAGAAAGAACATGTACTTATCGGCATTTGGCGAGGGATGGGCGCTTTACACAGAATTTTTGGCCAATGAAATGGGAATTTATAGAACACCCTATGAACAATTTGGGAGGCTTACCTATGAAATGTGGCGCGCTTGTAGATTGGTGGTAGACACTGGCATTCATGCGAAGAAATGGACCAAACAACAGGCATTGGATTATATGCTAGCCAATACCGCACTTTCCGAACACGAAGTGAATACAGAAGTAGATCGTTATATAGCGTGGCCAGGGCAGGCCCTATCCTATAAAATAGGTGAGATGAAAATTCGGGAATTGAGAACCATGGCCGAGCATGCGCTCCAAGACGCATTTGATATTCGCGAATTTCATGAAAGCATTTTGGAACAAGGAACGGTCACTTTACCCATATTGGAAGAACGCGTTCTGAAATATATTGAAACAACCTCTAAAAAGTAGCTATTTATGCCCAAGGCAACATTCGAATGTATAGATGGCCATACCTGTGGCAATCCGGTCAGATTGATAGTAAATGGGGGGCCACCGCTTAAAGGGGGTACTATGAGCGAAAAAAGGTTGGATTTTCTTAAGAATTTTGATTGGATCAGAACAGGACTCATGTTTGAGCCAAGGGGCCATGATATGATGAGCGGTAGTATCTTATACCCTGCTCATGAGCCCGAAAACGATGCAGCCGTTCTCTTTATTGAAACCAGTGGATGCCTTCCCATGTGCGGCCATGGCACCATAGGTACAATCACCATCGCAATTGAAAACGACTTGATAAAACCTATAAAACCGGGCAAAGTTCGTTTGGAGACACCCGCTGGTTTGATTGAAGTCGAATACTTTCAAAAGAACAATAAAGTGGAGTGGGTTAAGCTCACCAATGTCAAGAGTTTTCTGGCGACTTCGGAACTTTCGATAATATGTCCTGAACTTGGTGAACTCATATTTGATGTTGCCTATGGGGGTAATTTTTATGCAATCATCGACCCCCAAAAAAATTTTAAGGGGGTCCAAAATTATACGGCCTCAAAATTGATTCAGCTGTCTCAAAGTTTACGCAAAGCCATCAACATAAAATACCCCGATAGGTTTATCCACCCTGAAAACAGTAACATAAGAGACGTTTCGCATCTACTTTGGACAGGAAAACCCATGCACGAAGGTTCATCTGGAAGGAACGCCGTGTTTTATGGTGACAAGGCCATCGACAGATCGCCCTGTGGCACGGGCACTTCGGCCAGAATGGCACAACTCTATGCAAGGGGTCGCTTAAAGCTTGGGGAAGATTTTGTACACGAAAGTTATATTGGATCTACTTTTAAAGGAAAGATCGAATCAGAAACCACTTTGAAAGGTAAACCTGCCATCATACCCAGTATTAAAGGCTGGGCCAAAATATATGGGCGTAATGTGATAACCATTGACACCGAAGATGACCCATATGCATTCGGATTTCAAGTAATTTAATATGGCGAAAAATATTGTCATAATCGGAGGTGGCGTAATGGGGCTTTGCTCTGCTTATTATCTGCAAAAGGAAGGGCATGATGTCACTATTATTGAAAAGACCTTGACCAATGAAGGCGCTTCATATGTGAATGCGGGGTACTTGACACCCAGTCACATCATTCCCATGGCGTCACCTGGCATGATTTCAAAAGGATTACGCTATATGTTCAATAGTTCGAGTCCTTTTTATATGAAGCCCAGATTGGATGTTGACTTCATAAGGTGGGCTTGGTATTTTAAACGCGCTTCCACCAAAGAACGGGTTGCAAAGGCCATTCCAGTGATCAAGGATATCAATATTTTGAGTCGGGAACTTTTTTTTGAAATCAAAAATTCTGGTGAATTGGGCGATTTCCATTTACAACGCAAGGGTTTGCTTATGCTTTATCAAAGCGAGAAGGAGCGCGATCATGAATTGCGGGTTGCAGAAAAAGCCAAATTCTTAGGATTGGAAGTTAAAAATCTTGAATGGTCCCAATTGAAGAAAATTGAACCAAAGGCAGAAATAAATGCTTTGGGGGCCATTCATTACGAGTGTGATGCCCATAGCACACCATCAGAGTTTATGTTGCAAATGCAACGGCATTTGGTAAAAGCGGGTGTGAAATTGCAAAGAGGGGAAGAGGTGATAAAAATAGAGACCAATGGCCCAAAGGTAACCAAAGTGCAAACCGATAAGGGATTATATATTGCTGATGAGGTAGTGATAAGCTCGGGCACATGGTCAAGTAATTTAGCTAAAAATCTAGGCCTGTCATTGCCCATGCAAGCTGGCAAAGGCTATTCTTTAAATGTACATTCCCAAACCGACATTACTATGCCCGCCATTTTAATGGAGGCAAAAATTGCGGTAACACCCATGCACGGATTTACCAGGTTTGCCGGCACCATGGAGTTCTCGGGCATCAACAATTATATTAGACCAGAGAGGGTGGAAGCCATCGCCAAAGGCGCTGCAAAATACTACCCAAGGTTAAAAATTGATGAAGTCGCAAAAAAAAGCGCCCAGTGTGGATTGCGACCTGTTTCACCCGATGGACTGCCATTTATTGGTCGATCATCTAAATTTGCCAATCTAACCATTGCCACCGGCCATGCCATGATGGGTTGGAGTTTGGGCCCGGCCACGGGCAAAATAGTAAGTGATTTGATATCAGCCAAGGCCTTGGATATGAACATTTTGCCCTTTAGTCCGTTGCGAAAATTCTAATTAAGGCATATTTTCGACAAAATCCACCTTTTGGCACTGCTTTTGTTTTACAATTGGAGCAGAAGACACTAATTTTGTGGTATGTTAAAAAACTTACTGGTAATCGGGTTGCTTTACTATCTCTTTATTCCTTGTTTGCTCAATGCACAAGACATTAGAATATTCAAGGTGTCCGATTTCGAACTAAAAGGACCTGTACAAAGTTGCGAAGTCATTACGGACTACGGCAAAGAAATATTTGAGTTTAACGAGGACGGATTGCTATTGACCACCACAACCCAATATAATGATGCTGATAAAGATGTGACCATTTATAAATATGGTGGAGGGCATTTATTGGAAAAGCGATTGGAGAGCTATAAAGACAACACTTTGGACCTAGCTACATCAATGGTCTATTTTTATGAAATCGACAGCGTGGGCCCCTTGAGCATTAAGGAGAAAGTAATTTCATTGGATAAAGATTTTTACGAGCAGCAAGAATATTTTTATGATGCCGATGGAAAGTTGGATAAAATAATGGTCTCCAATGAAAATGGAGTGGATGAAATTAAAATCAGCTATGATAATTATAAGGAAGAAAAAACAACCAGTCAATTTTTAAATGGCATTCTTCAAAAATCGATACGGGTATCCAATAAAAAGAATAAAAAGGGAGAAGTATTTCGAATTGAACTTACCAAAGAGTTCGTTGATGGTGACCCCTTAAAAGCCATAGAAAAAAGGTATGATGCCAATGATAGAATCATCAACGAGAAGTTATTTAAATATGACCTTCAGACCGAGGCCTTTGTGCAGCAAGAGTCTCTCAATTATGCTTACGATGAAATGGGGGTGCTTTCAAAAATAGAAGTTACCAGAGATAAAACGGTAACGGTTAAAAACTTTATATTTCAATTTGACGACGGGAACCCCAAAAATTGGGTCAAAAAAATCATTACACCCGACAACACCTATACCACTAGGAAAATCGATTACTATTTCGTTCCAGAAACAGAAAACAAACCCAATTAATCATAGTCTTCTGTCGCGATTGCCTCTAATATTTCAGTTTTAATCTCATGTTCGCCCGTAAAGTTTATTACTTGGGCCTTATCTCCAAAAAGATTTTTAATTTTTTCAGCTTCAACTTTTAAGCGTTCTTCCGTCAAATAGATATCAGCATCACCATAGATGATTTTAACTTGCGATTTTTTGGCAGTTAAAAACGAGAGGTCATTCTTGTTTAATTCATTGGGAATTCCACCAGCGTACAATATCAACTGATCATGGTTGTATCTGCATTTGGCCAACCATCGCAGCGCTATGGACACGCCCTGTGAAAAACCAAAAAGTATGAATCTTTTATCGGCAGGTATCTTTTCGGCCTTGACCACCGCGGTAACATAATTCAGTACGTTCTCAATTTCCTGCCCTGTCGATTCTTTGGTAAGCCAGCTCGCCCCTACGTGCTTAAAATCTGTACCCAAGTAGTATTTAGAAGGGGCCTGTGGAGCAATGATATAGTTCTCTTCGGGATTTAAGGTTTTGAAATATTTTAAAAAATACCGACTTAGATAACCCATGCCATGAAAGACCAGCCAAATATTTTTGGTTTTATGGCTCAAGGTGTTCAAGGTTTCGTAAACATTGGTACTTTGATATACAACAGTCTTTTGGTTATGTTCCATAGACTTCAAATGTAATAGCTATTGATTGAATTTGGAATACGTAATTTTGTAAAAAACAGCTATGCAAGAACAAAAGGAAAAGATTTTGGGCATTTGTAATCAAATCACCAAAGGTACTTTGATGGAGACCTTGGATATTGATTATATAGATGTTGGCGAGAATTTTTTGGTGGCACGAATGCCTGTTTCACCAAAGGTATTTCAGCCCGATGGCGTGCTACATGGTGGAGCTACTGTTGCACTTGCCGAAAGTGTTGGCAGTGCCGCTTCGTATATCTTTCTTGATGGAAATCAGTTTTACGTGAGGGGCATTGAAATAGCCGCCAATCATGTGAAAAGCATTCGTGAGGGTTATGTTTATGCAAAAGCATCCATTATACATAAAGGGCGAACCACGCAATTATGGGAAATTAAGGTGACCAATGAGAACAATGAGTTAATTTCTAACTGCAAACTGACTACAATTGCACTCCCAAAAAACAATTGATTTTGATAAAATGGTTCAAAAGGTAGAAGCGCAACTGGCGCAAGACTTGCCTTTTGTGGTGTACAGACCCCCCCATAAAAATAGGGTTAATGCTATATTTCAACCCAATAAAGACCTAAACAAGGTATACGACTTCACAGAAAGCGGTTTTGTTTTCGCACCTTTTGAGACCTCAAAAGCCTCGATTTTAATCAAGGCGAAAGAATTGTATACGGCCAAGGTGGCCATGGCAGAAAAAGAATTCAGCAAGCAAACAACTGATCCTAATGATTCTATTAACAAGCAGAAGTATGTGGAACTCATTGAAAAAGTTATTGACCGAATAAAAGCCAATGAGTTTGAAAAGGTTGTTATTTCTAGAGAACTAAAGGTTGCATGTGACCATCACCCTTGGACAATTTTTGAAAGAGCCATTACCAACTATTCTGCTGCATTTTGCTATTTATGGTATCACCCCAAAATTGGACTCTGGATAGGAGCAACACCGGAATTATTGGCGGAACTGAACCAAAGTTTGATTACGACCTCTGCATTGGCAGGTACTATGGCAGCTACCTCGGATGAACCGCCCAATTGGGAAGAAAAGGAAATGGATGAGCAGCAATTGGTCACCAATTACATCAAAACTATTTTGGGAGATCAATTGACCGAACTTAAAACTTCGGAAACCCATACCGTAAGAGCAGGTGATTTGTGGCATTTAAAGACCGTATTGTCAGGTCGACTAATGATGAATTCAAATTTAAAGGACGTCATTTTGAAATTGCACCCAACACCAGCCGTATGTGGCACACCTAGAGATGTTACGCAAAAATTCATTCTTGAGCAGGAGGGGTATTCACGTTCCTATTATACCGGCTACTTGGGAGAATTAAATATACACCGCACCCATGAAGCGGCCCTGTATGTAAATTTACGTTGTATGCAGATCATTGACGATACAGCAACCTTATATGTAGGGGGAGGGATCACCAAAGCTTCCAACCCAGAAAAAGAATGGGTCGAAACCCAAAATAAGAGCAAAACCATGGGCAACCTATTGTGAATGTCGTTGGGTTTTGATGGCTTTGCTTCGTACTTTTGCATCGTATGAAATACAGCGCTATACCCTCTGCCCAGACCGTTATGCTTTATTGCCAGTCCAGAGGGATTAAAAACATTGTCATTTCGCCTGGCTCAAGAAACGCCCCCTTGACCATTAGTTTTACCGAAAACCCATTCTTTAACTGTTTTAGTATTGTTGATGAGCGAAGTGCTGCCTTCTTTGCCCTGGGTGTTGCCTTGCAACAAAAGACTCCTACGGTTCTAGTTTGTACCTCGGGCAGTGCTTTATTAAACTACTACCCGGCCATTGCGGAAGCGTTTTATAGTGATGTTCCTTTAATAGTGATATCGGCCGATCGACCATCTTACAAAATTGATGTGGGCGATGGACAGACCATTAGGCAAGATCATGTTTTTGATAGACATATTGGATATTCAGCCAATTTAAAATTGGACGTTTGCCACCATCCCGATACCATAAGAAAGTTTGCGCCTCAATTACTTGAAGAGACCCAGGGCGAGGTTCAAAATTTTAATGAATCACAAATTCTAAAGGCCTTTAACAAGGCACTCTTGCAAAGGCAACCTGTTCATATCAATATCCCTTTTGAAGAACCTTTGTACGATACCGATACAAAATGTTCACTGTCAATTTCAATTCCAGAAAATGAAATGAATGTTGAAGAAGTTATTGATTATGAATCATTGGCAAACCAATGGAATGGTGCAAAGCGTAAAATGATATTGGTAGGTGTGAATCACCCTAATGAGATTGCACAAGAGCATCTTGACCATTTGGCCAACGACCCATCGGTCGTAGTGTTTACTGAAACAACTTCAAACCTGCACCATTTCAATTTTTTCCCCAGTATTGACAGCATCATTTTTCCTATTGAGAAATCAAACCAGAAAGTTGAAAAATCAAAAGAATTACAGCCCGACATTCTGTTGACCTTTGGCGGAATGATCGTATCAAAGAAAATAAAGGCGTACCTGCGCGAGTACAGTCCCAAACAACATTGGCATATTGATCCCATTAAGGCTTTTGACACTTATTTTTGTTTAGACAAACATTTTAAAATGAAGCCCAATATTTTCCTTGAGCACTTTTTGCCTAAAACTATCTCGACAAGCTCTACGTATCAATTGGGATGGCAGGAGGTTAAAGCAAATTATAAATCTAAAAGAACAGCATACATACACAAGGCCCCTTTCTCTGATTATACCGTTTTTGACAAAGTCTTAAAGGGTATTCCTGAAGCATATCAAGTACATTTGGCCAATAGTTCTACTGTGCGTTATGCACAATTGTTTGACATGCATCCCTCCTTAAAAGTGTATTGTAATAGGGGTACAAGCGGTATAGACGGTTCAAGTTCAACCGCATTGGGAGCAGCATTTTTTGAAACCGAACCTACCTTGCTCATTACGGGTGATCTTAGTTTCTTTTATGACTGTAATGCTTATTGGAATACATATGTCAAGTCTAATTTTAGAATTATTTTGATCAACAATTCTGGAGGGGGAATATTTAGAATTTTGCCTGGTGCCAATGATTCTGAAAACTTTGAGACCTATTTCGAAACCGCGCATTTTCGGAACGCAGAAAATATTTGTGAACAGTTTGGTATTGATTATACTCTGGCCACCAATGAAGCACAACTGGCTGCTGCCTTAATAAACTTCTATGGTCAAGGCCCTAAACCAAAACTTTTAGAGGTACAAACCCCGAGAAAGTTGAATAACAAAATTTTGCTTGGTTACTTCGATTTCATATCTTAGAAGCATTGTAAATCCATTAAGAACACTAACAATTATGAGTAAAAGAGATGAATTGGTGGTCAAGTATGCTGCCGACATTAAAGAGAAGTTTGGTCAAAAACCAGACATGGATCTATTGACCAAAGTTGCCATAGGCCTAGGCCCAGCAATTTACAATTTAGATGCATCAAAAGTTTCTGGCAGTGATGACAAAGAATTGAATACGGTCAAAAATAATTTTTTGATCAAAAAATTGGGTCTTAAAGACAGTCCGCAGTTGATGGACGCTATCAATAGCGTAATTGATAAATACGGGCGTGCCAACAAGAACAAACACCGAGCGGTAATCTACTACCAATTGGCAAAGCATTTTGGCAAAGAATCGGTTTATAACAAATAATAGCCTTTTGGCTAGATTTAAAACCGCGCTTAAGTAAGTAGGCGCGGTTTTTTAATTGCACTACTTTTGCAATATGATAGAACTTGGTAACTACAACACCTTAAGGGTAGCAAGAACCACCAGTGTGGGAATTTTTCTTGAAGACGATCAAGGAACCGATATACTATTGCCAAACAAGTATGTTCCCGAAGGGGTACAATTAGATCAAATTCTCAATGTATTTTGTTACCTAGACAATATGGAGCGACCTGTTGCCACTACTTTAAAACCCACTATTATAAGAAATAGATTTGCATTTTTGGAAGTGGTTGAGGTCAATGAAGTAGGTGCGTTTGTAAATTGGGGCATTGCAAAAAATTTGTTGGTGCCTTTTAGGGAACAACGGCTAAAAATGGTGGCCGGACAAAAATATCTCATCTATTGTTATATGGATGAAAAGAGTTTTCGATTGGTGGGCTCCAATAAAATTGACAAGTTCCTTTCCAATGAGGACCATGGTCTAAATATAAATGATGAAGTAGATTTGATTGTAAGTAGAAAAACCGATTTAGGTTGGGAAGTTATCATCAATAACAAATGCAAGGGTCTCGTTTTTTTTGACGACGTTTTTAAATCTATTCAGATAGGGGATACCCTGAAGGGCTATATCAAAAAAATTCGCGAAGACCTTAAAATTGATGTGGCACTACAGCCTTTGGGTATAAAAATGTTGGATCCCATGGCCGATTTTCTCTTAAAACGACTTCAAGAAAACAATGGCTACCTACCATTACATGACAAGTCTGCTCCTGAAGAAATTAAGGCCCAGCTCGAAATGAGCAAAAAAACTTTTAAAAAGGCAGTGGGTGTTTTGTACAAGGGCAGAAAGCTTGAAATTAGAGAAGATGGCATTTATCTCAAAGACAGTTGATTAGTGCTGGGTCATTAAAGGAATTCATCGATGTTTTGATAACATTATCGTATTTTGAGAATACAATATTTTTTTCTTTCGCCAAAAATTTTACATTTGTAGACCGACCAAAATTTAACCCATTGAATTCTATGTTATTAGCTAGGTTGAATTTTAATTAAAATCCATTAGAAAATGCCGTTTATTGAAGAAAATGATTTGCTTGATCTTCATAAGGATATTGAAAAATCTCAAATCATAAACGAGCGACTGCTCGATCAAATAAAGATAAAGAACAAAGACCTGAAAAAGTTAAAGATTCAGCGTAACGTCTTTGTTGGTATCACTACCCTTTTTGTAGTAGGCGTGTTAGCGATTACTTCTTTCACAGCCGGGCTAAGCACATCAAACAGCAATCAAAATAATTTATTGGTTTCCATAGATAGTTTGGATGCTATTAAAACAAGAATCGATAATCTTAAAGTTCAGAATCAAGAGTTGAGTTTGGTCAAGGAGTTTTATTTGGCAAAAAAGTTTTTAGAGAAAGAAGTTATCTATTCTGTACAAGTCAAATCCTTTACTGATAACAATGCCACTTTGGCTTCAGAGGCTTTGACGAATACCCTTTTCGTAAAGACCAATCCTTTCTACGCCTACTCATTGGGAAATTTTGAAACATTGGACGAGGCACGTAAATTTAGAACCCAATTGGTCAATATGGGCTTTGAAGATGCCTTTGTTGCTTCTTACAAAGATGGTAAACGTTTAAAAATAGAATCTCCAAATTAATTGAACAAAATCAAAGCATGGATTAGCGCGGCTAGATTGCGCACTTTGCCGTTGTCCATTTCTGGCATTTTGGTAGGTACGGCCCTAGCCAATAAAGCAGGCTTTGAAGATTCAGGTTTATTTATTTGGTCATTGGTAACGACCATTTTTTTTCAAATTACTTCAAATTTTGCCAATGATTATGGCGATGGTGTCAAGGGTACCGACAATGCTGAACGCCTTGGTCCAAAAAGGGCACTCCAAAGTGGGGCACTTGGTCGAGCAGAACTTAAATTTGGTGTTATTCTGGCTGCTCTGGTTAGTTTTGTTTCAAGTTTTATTTTACTTTATAAAGCATTTGGCTCGGATGAACTAGGTTATTTGATATTGTTTTTAATTCTGGGAATATGTAGTGTATGGGCAGCAATTAAATATACGGCAGGTGAATCTGCATACGGGTATCGTGGCCTTGGTGACCTTTTTGTATTTATATTCTTTGGATTGTTGGCCGTAATTGGCACAATCTTTTTG
>JABDND010000217.1 GCA_013001145.1 Croceitalea sp.
ACCCATCTCTATGATCAATCAAACCATCCACATATCAAAAGTGGTGAAATCTACGTAGTGTTGTTCTCTGATGTAATGGTCGACAACAAAAAAACCGATGCCGTTGGAATATTCAAAAGTGAGCTAAAACATGATTTTCTTCAATTTGAAGAGAAAGATCAAAATTTGGACATCATCATCAACCAAGGTATCAATATCAATAAATTGGATAAGGGCTGTTTGATTTTTAACATAGAAAAAGTAAATGGTTACAAGGTGCTCTCCGTAGACAGCAACCGCTATGATACCAAATATTGGACAGAGAATTTTTTAGGCATTGAGCCATTGACCGATGAAAATTTCTACACCAAGAACTATTTAAAGTTTTGTCAGAATTTTGCCAAAGACGTAGTGCTCCCGGCTGAAGACAAACAGCAAGAGGTCTTGTTCATGAACAGGGCGGTCAACCATTTTGCCAAAAATGATGCCTTCGAAGAGAGCAATTTTTTAAATGAGGTCATGGAAAATCCCGAACTCATTCCCGAATTCAAGCACTATAAAGTTGAAAAAGGGCCTAAATACAGCATTGAGGACGTCTCTAATTTTGATATTGCCAATAAGGCAGTTTCTGATGCGCGCAAAAAAATTAAAAACGTCATCAACTTAGACACGAACATTCAAATAAAAATGGATTTCATTAATCCAGAATCAGCCCAAAAATTTGTAGAAAAGGGGTGGGATGAAGAACGACAGATGTATTACTATCTTGTGTATTTCAATAAAGAACAAAAAAGCTAGAATTTTTTTTCAATGATTTGTCGCATACTAACGTCTTGATAGTTGCGCTTTACAAAATCCAATGCCTCAGATAAAATATCGCCCATGGTCTCACATTTTTTAAAATTGAGGTCTTTGGTCATCTCATAAATCTGCATTTTCAATCGCTCAATGTGAGGCTCCAAGGATATAGTGTCGCTTTTTGAAATACTAATCAATCTTTTGATACGCCTACCAGAACTGATAATCCTTTTAGCAACTATAGATCGTTCTTCAACCTTATACTGGTCAACTGAGTAATTTTGCAACTTGGTTCGAACCATCTCGACCATTTTAAAATTTTCTTTAAAGAATTGTGGTCGATACACCTTAAGATTACCCTCGAAACACTGCTGGTCAAAATCAATGGCCCTAATTTTATAAACTACATGATCAAAGTCGTGAACGGGAATGATTACATAGTTGTAAGAGCGCATATCACCCAATAATCGAATCATGCACCGCTCATTGAATTTGACAAATTCTTTGGCCAATTGGGCTTTTTCAGATTCAGTCAGCTTGTGTAAAAAATCTTTGATAAATACATCGCCGGGTATGCCTGCGATATGTTCTTCGATCAAAGTGTCTTTATAAACCAAAAAGTTGAGATTGTAAGGTGAAAGCATGTGCTCAAGCTCCAAGCCATAAACCCTTGAAGCATCGGCCTTTTTTACATAAAAATAAGTGTAGTTGTCATTCAAGATATTCCTGACCTTAATCCTAAAAGGTTTCGAATTGCCAAAAGTACAGTAGTCAACGGCATCAACATTCAAATAATCCAATATCCGATCACCCCCATCAGAATGTAAAATGGAATACATCTTTTTAAGGCTCAGATCAATTTCTTGACGATCAAAATCTGTATAGTAAACACGTACCCAAAGCGTATCTTCTCCATCATCGTCATAAACGGCAATGGAGCCCGAAAATCGCAACAGATCATCATAGAAAATTGGAATTTCAATTTTTCGATTATAACGATCTAAATAACCTTCCAATTTTTTTTTGATTGGATAGGCCGGTTTTTTCTTTGACATTAACTTTTCGTCCGACATTCTTTCAATATTATGTAACAAATTCATGAATACTTCGTCAAGTTACTATAAACAACCCAAAAAATCGATTCCAGCTTGGAAACAATACTGACCGTTCAAAATCTCACCAAAAAGTTTGGCTATTTGACCGCGGTCAAAGACCTGTCATTCACCATTGAAAAAGGGAACGTTTATGGAATTTTAGGTCCTAACGGAAGTGGTAAATCGACCACTTTGGGCATTATCTTGAATGTCGTAAACAAAACAGCGGGAAATTTTAATTGGTTCGATGGCAATACTTCAACCCACGAAGCCCTAAAAAAGGTAGGCGCCATTATTGAACGGCCTAATTTTTATCCATACATGACCGCTATTCAAAACCTGAAATTGGTATGTAAGATCAAAGAAGTGCCACAAACCAAGATTCAAGAAAAATTGGAGCTGGTTGGTCTATGGGAGCGTAAAGACAGTAAGTTCAAAACTTACTCTTTGGGCATGAAGCAGCGCCTGGCCATTGCCTCTGCCCTACTCAATGACCCCGAGATATTGATACTTGACGAACCTACCAACGGTTTAGATCCCCAAGGTATTCATCAAATTCGTGAAATCATCAAAAAAATTGCCGCTCAGGACACAACCATTTTACTGGCCTCCCACTTATTGGACGAGGTTGAAAAAGTATGTTCCCATGTAGTTATTCTTCGAAAAGGAGAAAAATTGTATTCGGGCCCTGTGGATGGTATGCTGGCCAGCCATGGCTTTTTTGAACTCAAGGCGAACAACATGGAAAAATTGAAAGAACAGTTATCCAATAATTCAGTTTTTTCAAAAATTGAATCCAACAACGGCTTACTAACTGCTTATTTAAAAGAAGAACTGGATGCAGAGGCATTGAACAAGATGTTGTGTGATAAAGGAATTGTGCTTTCACATTTGGTCAAAAGAAAGGAAAGTTTGGAAGAACAGTTTTTGGTGCTAACCAATAACAACTAATCAAAAAACGATAATGGTACGTTTATTACAAATAGAATTTATTAAACTTTGGAACAATCGGGCCAGTAAAGTATTGATCACCTCGTACTTTGTACTGTTGACCTCCATTGCCCTTATTGCGGCCATAAAATTTGATATAGGACCCGTAAAATTCCATTTGGCTGAACAGGGTATTTTCAATTTTCCCTATATCTGGCATTTTAACACCTTTGTTACCGCTTTTTTCAAGCTTTTTTTGGCAATCGTCATTGTTTCGATGATGGCCAATGAATACAGTAATAAAACCATAAAACAGAATCTAATTGATGGCCTTTCAAAGAAAGAATTCATTTATTCCAAGTTTTTGACGGTGGTGTCGTTTGCACTGATCTCGACCGTGTTTGTATTTGCGGTATCACTGATTCTTGGCCTAATTTATTCTGATTACAATGAAATTTCAATCATCTTTTCAGATTTAGAATTTCTCGGCGCCTTCTTCATCAAATTAGTTGGTTTTTTCTCTTTTTGTCTATTCTTGGGCATTTTGGTCAAACGCTCTGCCTTTGCATTGGGGTTTCTTATCCTTTGGCAAGTTTTTGAAGGCTTTGTAAGGGGGATGTTACGATGGAAAGTTTTTGATGCGGATGCCACTGATGCTGTCATGGGTTTTTTTCCATTGAATGCTATGTTCAATCTGATCAAAGAACCTTTTACACGTTTGAGCGCCGTTCAGAATGTGGCGAACCAAATTGGCGAAGATTTTAAATTGGATTACCATGTTCATTGGTATGAAATCTTAATC
Source organism: Croceitalea sp. (assembly GCA_013001145.1). Classification (GTDB taxonomy): domain Bacteria; phylum Bacteroidota; class Bacteroidia; order Flavobacteriales; family Flavobacteriaceae; genus Croceitalea. The sequence goes on from JABDND010000217.1 coordinate 3,604, forward strand.
GTTCTCGGTTGGACAGCCATTTTTATCTATTTGTCCTATGCATTGCTAAAAAAGCGCGATTTGTAGTATCTTACGGTGTTTGATTTTGGTCAAATGCTAAAAAAATTGCTCCTTATTTTTACCGTTTGCTCAGGGCTCTCTGTACTTTCCCAAGAGTGCCCCGACTTGTTGAGTCCTGTAAATGGTGCCGTCAACGTACCTGTTGACACTTCAATAACCTGGGATGCTGTTGACGGTATACCCGGTTATCAAATTAGACTGGGTTTGACTCCCGGCGGGAGCGAAATAACATCAGCCTCCATTGGCAGTGCCACAACGTACACGCCTCCCTTGGGATTGCCGGAAAACACTACCATATATGTGACCATTGTACTTGATTTTCTCTTTGAAGGAGGTGATGATATTGTTTGTGAAAGCCAATCTTTTACAACCCAAGATGTTACCACCATCCCAGGCTGTACAGAACTCAGAACCCCTTTAAATGAAGCTGAAGGGGTAAGTGTTTTTACCAATATTTCATGGGTATACGCGGCAACAGCAACTGGTTACAAAATCACCCTCGGAACAGCATCAGGATCGGGCGATATCGCCAATGCTATTGATTTGGGCAATACCTTGACCTATAATCCACCCGTTGAATTCCCTCCGGACACGTATATCTATGTACAAATAACGCCATATAACGAAAATGGCGATGCCTTGGGTTGCTTGGAATTTAGGTTTAAAACTGGTGCAGTCGCTCCGTTGCCGGGGTGCACAAGCCTGATCAGCCCTTTGAACGGTGCATTGAATGTACCGCTCACCCCCTTTATTGAATGGGTACCAGTAGCTGGTGCAACAGGATATCGCATTACCATAGGAACAACCCCTGACAATGCCGATGTTTTGAATGCCGCCGCCTTTTTTACCACCTCAACCTTCGTCATCGATTTTGAACCCAACAAAACTTATTTCGTGTCCATTGTGCCCTTCAATGATTCGGGATCAGCATTAAGTTGTGGACAAGAATTGTTTTCAACATTATTGGGTTGCGGTCCATATTTAGATCCCACCACAGGAGAGACCATTACCTTAAACCCTGAATTGGATTTTCCTAGCAACTACTCCTTTTGTGAAAACAGTCAACCGCTAACTTTGAATGCGCCCACAGGTGCAGATGGTTATAGGTGGTATCGGTTAGATCAATCTGGCAACGAAATATTGTTATCAGATAATATCGATATTACCATAGAAGAAAATGGTTCTTACTTATTGGAAGCTTATAACCTTGTGGCACAACCAGGTACTACAATTGAATGCCCAACACTTTTACCCTTTGAGGTCGTTTCGTCAGAAGTTGCCACCATCACCAATTTAGTGATTGATGATACCGCTTTAGGACTTGACATAACCGTGCAGGCAACGGGTATTGGCAATTATGAATATGCAATAGATGATAGCAACGGCCCTTATCAAGACAGCAATATATTCACAGCAATCACCCCGGGGAGCCACACTCTTTACGTGCGTGATAAAAATGGTTGTGGTATTGTAGCAGAGTCTTTTGAACAAGATCTGACCGTTGAGGGCTTTCCTAAATTTTTCACTCCAAATGGAGATAACATCAACGATTATTGGCAATTTATCCAACCGGTAGCTGGGGAAAATATCGTATTGCAAAGCATACGCATCTATGATCGGTTTGGGATGTTCTTAAAGGAAATAAGCCAAAATTCACAAGGCTGGGATGGTAACTTTAATGGGCAACCCTTGCCCTCGGGCGACTATTGGTTTCGAGCCATTGATAATATGAACAAGGCGGTTCAAGGGCATTTTTCGCTTAAGCGATAAAACCAATAATTCTTTCGTTTTGGAAAACGGCTTTAGTATTTTTATCCCATGAAATTCAAGGTAGTATCAGATTTTAAACCTACGGGCGACCAACCTGAGGCCATTAAGAAATTGGCACAGGGTATCGTTTCAAATGAAAGGTACCAAACGCTTTTGGGTGTAACAGGTTCGGGCAAGACCTTCACCGTGGCCAATGTGATTGAAAAAGTGCAACGGCCTACCTTGGTATTGTGCCATAACAAGACTTTAGCTGCTCAATTGTATTCGGAATTCAAGCAATTTTTCCCAGAGAATGCCATTGAATATTTTGTTTCTTATTACGACTATTACCAGCCCGAAGCTTACATTCCTACAAGTGGCACCTATATTGAAAAGGATCTTTCCATCAATGAAGACATTGAAAAACTTAGATTAAGTGCCACCTCTTCACTACTTTCTGGTCGAAGGGATGTATTGGTCGTAGCCTCGGTTTCATGTTTATACGGCATTGGAAATCCAGTCGAATTTCAAAAGAATGTCATATCCATTCACCGAGATCAGGTAATTTCACGAACCAAGTTTCTTCATCAATTGGTCCAGAGCCTGTATTCAAGAACCACGGCCGATTTTAAAAATGGAAATTTTAGGGTCAAGGGCGATGTCGTAGATGTATTTCCTGGTTACGCGGACCATGCTTTTAGAATCCACTTTTTTGGTGATGAGATTGAAGAAATCGAAGCTTTAGATCCCTTTAACAACAACGTAATTGAAATTTATGACAATTTAAATATCTATCCGGCCAATATGTTTGTCACCTCGCCCGATGTCTTGCAAAATGCCATTCATGCCATACAGGATGATTTGGTCAAACAGGTCGATTATTTTAAGGATATTGCCAAGCCCTTGGAAGCCAAACGCTTGGAAGAGCGCACCAATTTTGATTTGGAAATGATCCGTGAACTGGGTTACTGCTCTGGCATAGAAAATTACTCAAGATACTTGGATGGCCGTGAACCAGGTACACGCCCTTTTTGCCTGTTGGATTATTTTCCTGATGATTATTTAATGGTCATCGATGAAAGCCATGTGACCATTCCACAGGTACACGCCATGTATGGCGGCGACCGATCAAGAAAGGAGAACTTAGTGGAATACGGATTTAGGCTACCGGCGGCAATGGACAACCGACCCTTGAAATTTGAAGAGTTTGAAGCGCTTCAAAATCAGGTGCTGTATGTAAGCGCCACTCCTGCTGATTATGAACTGCAATTGAGCGAAGGAGTCTATGTAGAACAGGTTATTCGCCCAACCGGACTTTTGGACCCCATAATCGAGGTGAGGCCCAGTTTGAACCAAATTGATGACCTCATTGAAGAGATTCAAAAAAGAGTGGAACGCGATGAACGCACCTTGGTTACCACATTGACCAAAAGAATGGCCGAAGAACTCACCAAATATTTGGCTAGGATTGATGTGCGATGCCGTTATATTCACAGTGATGTGGATACTCTTGAAAGGGTCGAAATCATGCAAGACCTGCGAAAGGGCCTCTTTGATGTGTTAATTGGCGTGAATTTATTACGAGAAGGTCTTGATCTGCCCGAGGTGTCGTTGGTCGCCATTTTGGATGCCGATAAAGAAGGGTTTTTACGGAGTAACCGCTCACTTACCCAAACCGTTGGCCGGGCGGCAAGAAACCTCAATGGCATGGCCATTATGTACGCTGACAAAATTACCGACAGCATGCAAAAGACCATAGATGAGACCAATTATAGACGTGAAAAGCAAATAGCCTATAATGCAGAGAACAATATAGTCCCCAAAGCCCTAAATAAAAGTCTGGACAGTGCCCTGGCCAAAAACTCCGTGTCGACTTACCACTTTCAAAAAGAGGAATTACGGGCTGCAGAGCCAGATTTGCAATATTTAACCGCCGATCAAAAAGATAAAATAATAAAGGACAAACGTAAAGCAATGGAGAAGGCGGCCAAAGATTTAAACTTTATGGAAGCGGCCAAGCTACGGGACGAAATCAAAATGTTACAAGAACAATCTTCATAAAGAAAGTGCCGTCCAAGACTGAACGGCACTTTCCCAAACTAACCAACTAACAAACCATTGCCAATCTCGCGATTAGCAACTTGGTGCCCCTATTAAAAACACCAAGCCATTATGAAAAATCGTTGTAATTCACGTTTACCCAATCTCAATCATTCGTTTTGGCTTGGGCAACGCCTCTTCTTTTTTAGGAAGTGTGAGTTTTAACAACCCATCTTCGTATGAGGCATTGATTTTACCGCCATCGACTGTTTCAGGTAGTGTAAATGACCTTCTGAAAGAAGAGAAGGAAAACTCCCTACGGGTATACTTTTCCTCGTTTGTTTCTTCTTCCGTACGCATCTCAGATGATACGGTAAGCACATCGTTGTCTAATTCAATGTTAAAATCTTCTTTTTTAAAGCCGGGAATGGCAAATTCCAGTTCAAAATCCTTTTCGTTTTCTTTGATGTTGACTGCTGGTACATTGGTATTGAAGTTCTCCAAACCACCAAACCAATCGGGTTTAAAAAATTCGTTCATCAGACTCGGGAATATCAAATTGTTTCTTTTAACTAAACTCATGGTGACTAATTTTTAAAATTAAACTCACCCACAATAATTCAATTCTTGTACCAATAACCATTTACTGCCATTATGGCGGTTATTCGTGAATTATTAGTGCCAATATGTCGCTTAGTTGTAGTGTGCCTTGAATATTTTTATCAGCACGTCCGGCGGAACCACCATGTTGGGGTATAGGTGCATGACCTCTAGTACTTGGCCGATGGCAGAGGGAGGAAGGCCCATATTCAGCCCAATATTATAAAGATTTTCTATCTCTTCGTCTTGCTGGTGCTGGTCTATGTTCATCAAAAGAATGAGCCGGTGAAATTGCACAATGCGATCCGCTTGGGATTTAAGTCTTTTTTTAACCACTTTTTTGTGTAAAAGCTCGTCAAACGCGTCTTTGTCGACTCCTAAATGGGCGGCAACTCCAACCAAAAACAAATATTCAGATTCCTTGATGACTTTATCCGTGCGGGCAAAAGCGATCATTTCAGAAAGAATACTTAGTTTTTCGTTATAAGAAGAGCTCATAGTTAAGGCGTTATCCTATAAATAAACTGAATACTCAACAAAATCGTATAAAAAAAACCCTGAATTACTTCAGGATTTTTAGCTAACTCCCCATAAAAAAGTTGTTCATGCCCTAATGCGCACAGGCACGGTGTACATTGTGCCTTCTTTGACATTTGCGACTTCCACTTTGTGGTAATTCAATCTTCCCTTTAAAAAACCTTCCAAAATCTCATCTTTGGTATCAACGGACAAGACAACAATCTCCCCTTCATTATTGATTGTGAAACGGACATTGGCGGTGAGGTCTTCTTTAACATTAAAGGAATTTGATTCCAAGACTTTGTGGATCTGACTCGCAAGCTTTTGGGTAGGATTAATAGGTTCTGTATTGTTGTTGGCCAATACATTGCCAGCTGTCAAAAGCGCTACGGCTACTAAAATTACACTGATTTTTCTCATGATGATTTCGTTTTAAATGATTGATAAAATTGATGACTATGTACTAAAGACGCCGCTGAAATAAGAATGTTACAACAAAATGCAGATTTAACAGAATTTTTGTAAATATGTCCCTGTCAATATGGATTGCGAAATAGATTATGGTCGGTGCAACCTCACAGCAAACCTTGCTATGGGCAACTAAAAAAGGACCATGTTAGCGAAACATGGCCCTTTGAAAATTTTATTTGACAATATAATTTATGCCAATACTTCTTTTACTTTATCAGCTGCCTCTTGAAACTGAACAGCAGAATGAACGGCAAGGCCAGAGTTATCGATGATCTCTTTGGCCAGCTCGGCATTGGTACCCTGCAAACGCACAATGATGGGTACCTTAATCGAGTCTCCCATATTTTTATAGGCATCTACCACACCTTGTGCCACTCGATCACAACGCACAATACCACCAAATATGTTGATCAATATGGCTTTTACGTTTGGGTCTTTCAATATAATACGAAAGGCTTCTTCTACTCGTTTTGCATCGGCAGTGCCGCCTACATCCAAGAAATTTGCAGGTTCACCCCCGGCCATTTTAATCAAATCCATGGTAGCCATGGCAAGACCGGCACCATTGACCATGCATCCTACATTGCCATCTAAATCAACGTAGTTTAATCCTACGGCCCTTGCCTCAACTTCAATGGGATTCTCTTCACGCAAATCACGCATTTCGGCGTATTGCTTGCGACGATATAGTGCATTGTCATCAATGGAAACCTTCGCATCAACGGCCATTATCTTGTCATCTGAAGTTTTGAGCACAGGATTAATCTCAAACATGCTGGAATCACTTTCCACATATGCACGATACAAGGCCGTTACAAATTTGGCCATCTCTTTGAAGGCTGTACCTGATAGACCAAGGTTAAAGGCAATTTTTCGCGCTTGAAAAGGCATTAGACCCACAGCGGGATCAATTTCTTCGGTAAAAATCAAATGAGGTGTTTTATCGGCCACTTCTTCAATATCCATTCCTCCCTCGGTGGAATACATAATCATATTACGGCCCGTACCTCTATTTAATAGTACCGACATGTAGAATTCACTGGTTTCGCTATCGCCGGGATAGTATACATCTTCTGCGATCAAAACCTGATGTACCTTTTTACCCTGGGCCGAAGTCTGAGGCGTAACTAGGTTCATACCTATAATGCTACCGGCCAGTTCTTCGACTTCTTTTAAGTTTTTTGCCAATTTAACACCGCCACCTTTACCGCGGCCGCCAGCATGTACCTGTGCTTTGATCACATGCCATCCTGTTCCGGTTTCTTGGGTCAATTGTTTGGCAGCATCAACCGCCTCTTTTGCGTTATGGGCGACGATTCCGCGTTGAATTCGCACGCCAAAACTTGCCAAAATCTCTTTCCCTTGATATTCGTGAAGATTCATACAACTGTAGTGTTAAATTAGAAGACAAAAATAGGAAACCACGACTAGAATTAACAATTTAAATGCAAGAATTGAATGATGGGTATTTCAACCACCTATTTTCCTTCGTAGTCTTTAAAATCGAGCGGATCGAAGTTTTTAAAATGGCCGTTCATTTCTATGACCGCCTTGGTTTTGTTAATCTGGTTCAATACCCCAATGGTAGATTTAAGGTGATGCTTAATGTACAAAAGCCTTTCCGTTTCATTGGTCAATTGCAACAACTCATATTCTTGTTCGAATGAAAGGCCCATTTTATGGGCAAATGCATAACTGTTGAATTTATCTACCGATACAACAGGTAATTCTACGGCCATTAAATGGTACAATTTTTCAATAAGTTTGATGACTTCGTCCCTAAGGGATTCATCAGCGTCATTGGCCGATTCCAAAAATTCAACCTCCCCACCGGCATATAATTTTCCATCCATTTCATTTTCAAAGGTCAATACCCGAAAAACTTGACGGGCCACACATATAATATCCATTTCACCCCCATCATAGGTGTTGACCACCTCGACCAATTGTACTTCGGTGCCAAATTCAATGATTTTATTAATATACACGGGTATTCCAAAGGTTACGGCTTCTTCCCTACAATCATTGATCAATTGGCGATAACGCTCCTCGAATATGTGCAGGGGCACCGTTTCACCAGGATAAAAAACAGTCTGTAAAGGAAATAAGGGAAGTTTCATATGGTAAATTTAATCTAAAAATAAAGACAAGATGGTTAAGCCGCAAGTTTGAATGATTGTTATTTTTATAACATTTTGTTGTATTTATTTAAATATGTAGGAGTATTTTTGATGATACAAATAGGTATTTTAGTTTTGAACAAATCAGTATTATGAAATATTCCGATTTAATCAGTATCACCGAGCAATTTGGCGCGCCGGTCTATGTTTATGATTCAGAAAAAATAACATCGCAGTACAAGCGGCTGACCAATGCTTTTAAAGGCGTTGGCAATTTACGTTTAAATTACGCGGCCAAAGCGCTTTCCAACATATCCATCCTTAGATTGATGAACAGTTTGGGATCGGGACTGGACACCGTTTCCATTCAAGAAGTAAAATTGGGATTAATGGCAGGTTTCGCACCCGAGTCCATAATTTATACCCCCAACGGCGTTTCTCTGGAAGAAATAGAAGAAGCTGCTGCCCTTGGCGTGCAAATCAATATTGATAACCTTTCCGTATTGGAACAGTTTGGGAGCAAACACCCAGATGTACCGGTTTGTATCCGTATCAACCCTCATGTAATGGCAGGTGGCAATTCCAATATTTCAGTGGGGCACATCGATTCCAAATTTGGAATCAGTATTCATCAAATACCACATTTACTGCGCATTGTTGAGCTTACAAAAATGAATATCAACGGTATCCACATGCATACTGGGAGCGATATTCTCGATATTGATGTTTTTCTATACGCTTCTGAAATATTGTTTGAAACGGCAAAAAACTTCAAAAACCTTCAATTCATTGATTTTGGCAGTGGTTTTAAAGTACCTTACAAAACCGGTGACATCGAAACCAATATTGAAGAATTGGGCAAGAAACTTACCAAACGTTTCAATGATTTCTGTGCTGATTATGGTAAAGAACTCACCTTGGCATTTGAGCCCGGCAAGTTTTTGGTCAGTGAAGCAGGATATTTTTTGGCCAAGGTCAATGTGGTCAAACAAACCACCTCAACCGTTTTTGCCAGTGTCGATTCTGGATTCAACCATCTTATACGGCCTATGCTTTATGGGGCCCAACATCAAATTGTAAATATTTCAAATCCTTCGGGCCGTGAGCGTTACTATTCGGTCGTAGGGTATATTTGTGAGACCGATACCTTTGGCAACAACCGGCGAATCAACGAAATTCAAGAAGGAGATATTTTGGCGTTTAAAAATGCCGGAGCCTATTGTTTTACTATGGCCAGCAATTACAATTCAAGGTATAGACCGGCCGAAGTACTTTGGCATGAAGGCTCTGCACATTTGATACGGGAAAGGGAAACGTTTGATGATATCATTAAGAATCAAGTAGACCTTAAAGACCTTTTTATTCAAAAGCATTCCCAAGTGGTTGTCAAATAACTTTTAGTAGCAAGACATTAAGTAATAAAATGATATAATTTTCGTTAATTTTGGTATAGTCTTTGGACTAAACACCCCAAAATTAAAATCGATGCGAAAGCTTTTTACTTTATTGTCACTTATTTTTTGTGTAAGCCTATCGGCCCAAGATATCAATTGGTTGAGTTGGGATGAGGCTGTGAAATTGTCCCAATCGGATGCCAATCCGAAGAAAATGTTTGTTGATGTCTATACCGATTGGTGTGGCTGGTGCAAAAAAATGGATAAGGATACCTTTCAAAACCCCAAAGTGGCAGCTTATATGACCAAAAACTTTTATATGGTCAAATTGGATGGCGAAGGCAAGGAACCTATTGTGTACCAAGGGAAGACTTTTAACTATGTACCCTCAGGTAAACGTGGCTACCATGAACTGGCAGCTGCACTCTTAAAGAATAAATTGAGTTATCCCACAGTTGTATTCTTGGATGAGGATTTAAACATGTTGTCACCTGTCCCTGGCTATCAAAAAGTTGGTCCATTCATGCAAATTGCCCGTTTTTTCGGCGACAATATCTACAAGGAGCAAGATTGGCAGACCTACTCCAAGGCTGGAAAATAATTGTAAGCTATTTTCTTCTACCTACTATAATTTGGACTCTCTTTGGTAATGGTAACATCATGGGGGTGACTTTCATTGATACCACTTGAAGTTATTTTTACAAACCTTCCAGATTCTTGTAAAGTAGCAATGTCTTTGGCACCACAATAACCCATACCGGCTCTTAGGCCGCCCACAAATTGGTGAATACTTTCAAATAAATCGCCCTTGTAGGGCACTCTGCCTACAATTCCTTCTGGAACCAGTTTCTTGATATCGTCTTCCACATCTTGAAAGTACCGATCCTTGCTTCCCTGTTTCATGGCCTCTACAGAGCCCATACCGCGGTAGCTTTTAAACTTTCTTCCTTCGTAAATTATGGTTTCGCCAGGTGATTCTTTGGTGCCGGCCAACAACGAGCCCAACATCACAGTATCAGCACCGGCGGCTATGGCTTTTGGAATATCGCCTGTATATCGAATACCGCCATCGGCAATAACGGGCACCCCACTACCTTTTATGGCAGCGGCAACTTCCAAAACAGCAGAAAATTGTGGAAATCCTACTCCAGCGACCACACGTGTGGTACATATGGAGCCTGGCCCTATACCTACTTTAACAGCATCGGCACCAGCTTTGACCAAATACTTAGCGGCATCACCCGTAGCAATATTACCCACGATGACATCCAATTTTGGAAAACTCTTTTTTACTTCTTTTAGAACGGCCACCACCCCTTTTGTATGTCCATGAGCAGTGTCAATGACTACCGCATCCACACCTGCCTTAACCAATGCCCCTGCCCTCTCCAAGGCATCTGCGGTGACTCCAAGGGCGGCTGCCACCCTTAATCGCCCGTATTTATCCTTATTGGCAATGGGCTTTTGAAATAATTTGGTGATATCACGAAAGGTAATCAAACCAACCAACTTGTTATCACCATCCACCACTGGCAATTTCTCAATTTTATTGATCTGTAAAATATCTTCCGCTTCTTCAAGCGTTGTACCTACAGCAGCGGTCACCAAGTTTGTAGAAGTCATGACCTCGGCTATGGGCCTTTCATTGTTTCTTTCAAAGCGCAGGTCCCTATTGGTCACTATCCCTATTAATTTGCCAGCATCATCCACAATGGGGATACCACCAATACTATGCTCTTTCATACTCGCCTTCGCATCGCGTACCAGAGCATCAAGGTGTAGGGTTACAGGATCTAAAATCATACCGCTTTCGGCACGTTTAACCTTGCGCACTTTCATGGCCTGCTGTTCAATGGTCATGTTCTTGTGCAAAACACCTATTCCTCCTTCTTGTGCCATGGCAATGGCCATTTTTGATTCTGTCACAGTATCCATCGCCGCAGAAACTATGGGCACATTAATGGTAATATTGCGTGTAAATTTTGATTGAATATTAACTTCTCGGGGCAGTACGTCAGAAAAGGCAGGTACAAGCAGAACGTCATCGTAAGTGAGTCCTTCGCCAACTATTTTGGTTAAATGGGCTTCCATGGCAATTACGGATTAATTGCGTGCAAAGATACTCTTTTTT
>JABDND010000149.1 GCA_013001145.1 Croceitalea sp.
TATATGGGTACTATCACTACTTGTATGGGAGCGAGTTTAGGTGGCAATACCAATCCATTGTCATCGCTATGCGTCATGATCAATGCACCCATTAGGCGTGTAGAAACACCCCATGAAGTAGCCCAAACATATTCTTGTTTCCCTTCTTTATTAGCGAATTTAACATCAAAAGCCTTGGCAAAATTTTGACCTAGAAAATGTGAAGTTCCAGCTTGTAGTGCTTTCCCATCTTGCATAAGTGCTTCAATACAATAGGTTTCAACAGCACCTGCAAAACGCTCACTTTCTGTTTTGGTGCCTTTAATAACAGGAACGGCCATATGACCTTCTGCAAAATCGGCATATATGTTCATAATCAGTTCAGCTTCTTCAATAGCTTCCTCTTTGGTAGCGTGGGCCGTATGCCCTTCCTGCCATAAAAATTCTGCTGTTCGTAAAAACAAACGGGTACGCATTTCCCATCTTACAACATTGGCCCATTGGTTGATCAGAAGTGGTAAGTCTCTATAAGATTGAATCCAGCGACGATATGTATCCCAGATTATGGTTTCTGAGGTTGGTCGTACAATAAGTTCTTCTTCAAGCTTTGCATCTTCATCAACAACGATACCGCTGCCATCCTCTGCATTTTTAAGCCGATAATGGGTAACCACGGCACACTCCTTTGCAAATCCTTCCACATGACTTGCCTCTTTGCTCAAATAGGATTTAGGTATGAACAATGGAAAATATGCATTTTCATGTCCGGTTTCTTTGAACATTTTATCCAATGCTGCCTGTATCTTTTCCCAAATAGCAAAACCATAGGGTTTAATGACCATACAGCCCCTTACACCAGAATTTTCGGCCAGGTCGGCCTTCACCACCAGTTCATTGTACCACTTAGAATAGTCTTCGGACCTGCTTGTTAAATTTTTTCCCATTGATAGTAGTTTGGCACAAAACTTGTGTCATATGTTAGCAAAATAGTGCGGTAAAACTAACTATTTTTAATATGTTCAACAATAAAAATAAAAACATGAGCCAGACTTTACCCCGCCAAAAATTTCAGATTGCAACATCTTCTGTGTTAGCCCTGCTATTTCTAGCTTCCTGCGGCTCATACCAACAAGCTTCTTATTACGATGATGATGGTATTTATACCAGCGGCAATCGTACGGTATCCGTAGAAAAACGTTCGCCAGAAGGTGAAAATATTAAAAGAACGGAAACTGATATATATGGAAATTATTTTGGTCAAAAAGCCGATGAATATGGAGAAATCTTAGATTCAGAAGTCTTTACCGATGTAGACAGTTATTACAGCGATCCAATTGATGATAGTAATGCCATTGGTGAACAAACAGATTATTTTGCAAATAATAATAACTATCAAGGCAACCCAGGGTGGGGTGATAACCCATCCAACGTCAATATTAATATTTATGACAATTGGGGCGGTGGCTTTGGCTGGGGCTGGAACAGTCCGTGGCTATGGAATTATGGATGGAACGATCCATGGTTGTGGGGTGGCGGCATTGGCTGGGGTTGGAACAATCCATGGCGCTGGAATCGTTGGGGTTGGAACGCCGGTTGGGGCTGGGGTTGGAACGCCGGCTTTGGATGGGGCTTCGCAGGTAATTTTGGTTGGGGCGGTTATTATGGTAATTACTGGGGCAGACCATTTTATAATGGCTTCAATAATAGAAATTATGCTTTTAATAGAACCAGACGAGGATATAGTTCTAGTGGCGTTACCAGTGCTGCTTTACGCGGAAGATCAAACAGTGCCATCTCAAGAAATAGCGTTGCCAACGGCAGAGTACGGTCAAATAGTGGCCGATCAAATATCAATAGAAGCAGTACCGCTAGAAGATCTAGTGCTTTGAGGGGTCGAAGTGTAAGTGCTGATGCGATTGCAAGAAATCAGAGTTATCGCTCTAGCCGAAGTACGCGTGCTGTTCCACGTTACAATAACAGCACCTCAAGAAGCAGTGGCAATTACAGCAGTCGCAGTCCTAGAAACAATACGTATAGAGGCAGCGGTACGGTTAACAGAAGTTCGTCTGGCTATCGTTCACAATCTTCGCGACCTACGACAAGATCATACCAATCTTCTACTAGGACAGCGCCGAGAAGCAATAACTACAGTAGGTCCAATAGTTCAAGAAACAACAATTCTTATCGCAGTTCCCCTTCAAGGACCTCAAGGAGCAATGGAAGCTTTCGCAGTTCTTCTGGCAGTAGATCTAGAAGTTCGGGCAGTTTTAGAAGCTCTGGTGGTAGCTCAAGAAGCTCAGGTAGCATGCGCAGTTCCGGTGGCGCGAGTAGATCTTCAGGTGGAAGGTCGTCTGGTGGTCGCAGTAGCGGAAGAAACAACTAAATCCAAGGGAAATTTTAGAATTTAAATTAAAAAATATGAGAAGCTATTTCACTTTCATACTAGGTATGTTATGCATAATTGCATCAGGGCAGAACATCAATGATGTGTTGCGTTATGGCACTGAAAACATTCAAGGAACAGCCCGTTTTCAAGCAATGGGAGGTGCCTTTGGTGCCCTAGGTGGAGATTTGTCTTCATTAAATATTAATCCCGCTGGATCGGCGGTATTCAATTACAGCCAATTCACATTAAGTGGCACCAACTATAACAGAAACAATGATGCCACTTTTGGTTCAAGCACCCTCAACACGGAATTAAACGCGCTTGAATTCAATCAAATCGGCGGCGTGTTTGTCTTTAATTCATCAGATTCACCTTGGTCAAAATTGGCTTTGGCCCTCAATTATGATCTGGTTGAAAATTTTGATAACGAATTCTTCGCATCAGGTAATACCAGCGAGGGTCTAGACAACTATTTTTTAAATTTTGCACAAGGGGTGCCCTTTGGCAATCTTTTATTGGGCGACAATGAATTTATTGAAGAGGGTTACCTCAGAATTGGTTCGCAGCAAGGTTTCGGTGCCCAACAGGCATTTTTAGGTTATTATGGGGGTATCATTGACCCTGTTGATGACACCGATGATGCCAACACAGCTTATGTGTCAAATGCTGAGTATGGCAGTGTCAACCAACGCTACCGACAAACTACTAATGGGTACAACAGTAAATTTACAGCCAACTTTTCCGGTCAATATCAAGAAAACCTGTACTTGGGTGCATCATTGAATTTTCATGGCATACTCTATGAAAAATTGACCTTAATAGATGAAACAGGTTATGATTCTGGTTCAGCGATTCAATCAGCAACATTTGATAATCTTTTGAGGACAGAAGGAACCGGTTTCTCGTTCAGTCTTGGTGCCATAGCCCGCCTAAATGAAAATGTTAGGGTAGGTGGAAGTTACCAGTCTCCAACATGGTATACCCTTACCGATGATACTTCACAACGAATCAGCTCCGATTTAGCGGATGATGACATTGGTTTTATAGATTTCAATATTGTGAATCTATTTGAGGAGTATCGTATAAAAATACCTTCAAAATTAACAGGTAGCGTTGCTGTTGTTTTTGGCAAGGATGGTCTGTTAAGTTTTGATTATGGTTATCAAGATATGTCACAGGCTGAGTTGAGGCCCACAACAGATCCAAGTTTCGCCTCAGAAAATGATTTTATTACTTCTCAATTGGGCACGGTGAATTCATATCGCCTAGGTGGCGAATATAGAATAGACCAAGTGAGCTTAAGAGCAGGTTATCGATTTGAAGAAAGCCCCTATGAGGATAGTACCTTGATAGGTAATCTGGAAGGCTACTCTGCGGGTCTAGGCTATGATTTTGGGGGCAGCCGCTTGGATTTGGCAGTTAACAGAACAGAGCAAGATGTAAATAAATTCTTTTTTGATGCGGGGCCCGCAAATGCTGCAATGGTAAATCAGATTAATACCAATGTTAGTTTAAGCTACACTTTGAAGTTTTAAAAAGGAATTAAAGTACCATTCGGTTTTGACTTCCACGGATGTCTTATCTGACCAGTGAAAAATGGTTTCTTACAATTTTAGCGACTATGGCTGTTTGTTCGTCACGTTCATAATCCACCCTGAACCAGTAATCCGAAGAAGGTAAATCCCTTCCATTAAAGGTACCATCCCACCCCAAGGTAGTTCCATCCAATTGCTTTAACAATTTCCCATATCGGTCAAATATGAATATATCGGGATCGATCAATTGATCAACGCCCAAAACGTTCCAAAAATCATGTATACCATCGCCATTGGGCGTAAAAAATTTGGGATAACCAACAATTACAAATTCTTGGGGAACGGTAAAGCCACATCCATTCTTATCGTTGATGACCACTGTATTTAAACCTGGTGGCAAATCAACGAAGACAGGATCATCTTGGAACTCGCCTCCATTTACTGAATATTCATAATCCCCATTGCCAACCGGCACAATTTCGACAGCATATTTATCAGGATCATCTGCAGTGATCAAGTCTTCTAAAATTAAAACTTCCTGCAACTGGGGCACGCCATAAAATGTAATTAAGATACCGCCGGAATCAGTTACCGTTGGTGGGGTGCCAGACATTGTTGTTATGGTAGCAAAATATCTTCCTGAGTCAGGACTGCTAACCACTAGTTCCGCTCCTGAAGGCCCTGAACCTACCAAAGTAGCGTCAATAGTGCCATCATCGTCATAATCTACCGTCCATTCAACGTTGGCAATATCTGGACCAGCTGGTGAATTCAACGCACTCAACGTAATATCTGGGTCGCCTTCACAGGCAATGATGTCAAATCCTAAAAATTCGTCACGCAGCGTACAATCCAATGCCGAATTCTGGTCGGAATCTACTAAGTATCCGGTAAACGTAAGTTCAAAACTTTCAGGGTCACCATTGAAGTTGGTGTTGAAGTTATTGATAAATAGATAGTAGATTTCCCCTGCAACCACATCTAGATATTCATCATAAGTATTTTGGCTTCCTGTAACATTGGGTGCTCCGGCTTGACCGTTTTCAGGATTTATGCCCATCCCTGTAAAATTAGTGTTGTTCACTTCATAATTACATCGAATGGGCTGTGCAGATCCATCGCCTATGATGGAGCAATAATTTTGCCCCGACGTTTGATCAAAAGGACCATAAAGGGCAAAATCCCATTCTGAGGTTACGGGGCCGTTGGGTACAGCTGGTAATGCCTCAATATCAAATCCTATTTGACCATCTGTTCCGGCCCTAAACACATACCAAGAGGTGTTGTTCTCTATATTGGCCGAAATCACACTCCCTTTCTCCAAACAACCCGATTCACGAATGGTATCTGGATCAAAATCATCAATATCACCGCTCCCATCCGCAACGCCAATAATTGAGGCATCGGCACAGACCGGAATGGCCGTGCGACAATCAGGTGAGTTTTGCGCTTGTAACGTAAAACCCAGATTTACTAAAAAAAAGCAGATAGCGCAAAATAGTGTTCGCATAGAATTTGGGGCTATTCTTATCTCAAATGTATCATAGTATAACTAATTTGCGCGCACTTTTAGTATATGTAATAAAAAAAAACTAAGTCACTCGATGAATATTACAATAAGTATTCAGTGCATTTAACGACGCAATGAAAAATGATTCTGCAGGTATTTGGCATAAGTTCTATTGCCGTTATTGTCAACATATGACAATTTGAACCAATAATCTGTAGACGGCAATGGCAAGCCATTAAAAGTGCCATCCCACCCGGGTGTGAATTCACTCAATTGCTTGATAAGTTTACCATAGCGGTCATAGATAGTGACAACAGGATCGTTCAGAGACGACAATCCGTCTATGTGCCAATTTTCGTTGAGGCCATCACCATTTGGTGAAAAGTGGTTTAAGAACCCCACAACAACAATTTCTTCGGTTACATCACCACAACCATAGGTATCACGCATGGTTATTGTATGGGCGCCGGGCAAGACCGCTTCAAATACATTACTGCTTTGAAAGGCACCATTGTCCAATTGATATTCAAATTCCCCATCAATTGTCGTAATAATGGTGACTGTATTACTTGTTTGCAGGTCGTCTATTTCAACATCATCAATTTGTGGCAATACAGAACTGTTAACGGTCACCGTTCGTGTAGCTATACAGTCGACCCCGTTAAAAGAATTGGTGGCAGTTAATGCATAATTGCCACTTTGGGTTGCTAAAATACTTGAGGTTGTCTCCCCTGTGTTCCACAAATAAGTGAAATTGGGGTTTGGCATTGACTCGCCGATTAGTACACTTGGGCTATTATCACACAAATTGACCTGTTCGTCAAAGGTCAAAACAGGCGTTTCAAGAGCATTTATTTCAAATGTCTGTGAGGCATCATAGCAATTTTGATTTGCAACGGAAGTCGTACGAACATAAAAAACTTCGACTCCGGGGTTTTTTGGATATTGCTTTGGTAATGGGCTATTGTTATTATCGGCTTCTGCTTGAGAGGCGTGATAACTAACCACAAATGAATTAGGGTTTTGCGCTCCCAAGGCTTCAGAATCTTTTTGCCCCAAATCGTAAATCATATCTTCTTGGTGACAAAATACTTCATTGGAAACAGGATTTGTATTGGGGTTTACTGTGAATGCTACTTGTACATCACTTATTATGGTCGATGAGGGCCTAATTACCTCAACACGATATAGGGCATCACTATTCACCTGAAGAGTAGGATTGTTTTCTCCTACAATCAATTGAAAGCCGTTGCCGACATCACTATACCAATTATAACCTGTGGCATCGCTGGTAGTGGCATCCAATTCAATTGGATCGCCCTCACAGGCAGCAATAGGAGGGCCCATTAAGTTATTGACAATGGAGCAATCAAGGGCATCATTGGGATTGGTATTAAAAATTTCGCCGGAGAACTGAATGGAAAAACCCGAATTGACATTACTAAAGTTATTGATCAGTAAATAGAAATCTTGACCGGGCTCAACCTGCAGCCATTCGTCATAATGCACAGAGTCACTGTTGCCTGTAGGGTCTTCCCCAACACCGGTATAGGCCTGTTCATCCCTGTTATCAAAGAAATTACATCGCACTGGTTCTCCCAAATTATCACAATCATCAGATTGATACAGCGCAAAATCCCAGTCTTCGGTAGTTTCGTGACCAATATTAAATCCTAATTGACCGGATGCTCCCGTTCTAAAACGATACCAGGCAGAGTTGGATTCTATGGCACCCGATGTAGTCAACTCTAAGCAACCCGTTGAGGTAGCCCCATTAAAATCATCGATATCATAACCTGTGGTACCACCGTTGACCGGTGTGTTATTACAAATGGGAACGGCAGGAGGACAATTTTGTGCCACCTGTGCATAGCCAAAACTTCCAATAAGGAAAATGGAGAAGAGAACTATGATATGCCTGAACATAAGTAGTTGTTAATTTGGATTTTGTAAAATTAAAACCCCTTTGCCCTTAACAATAATTTATGTTGTCAAACCCTGTAATTCAGATGTTAAATAGTGTTTTAATGTATATCTTTGTGATCTTTATCTTTCATTAAATGAAATTTAAGCAAGCTTTGGACGAACAAAATGACGAAATGGCCAGCGAACATGTGGGTTCATCACAAGAAACACCAATGCGTAGTGACGCCTTTTTGATTGATGACAATGAAAAGATTGAACGCATAGAAAAAAACGTGCGTGAAATGATGCTCACCTTAGGTTTGGATTTGGAAGATGATAGCCTTAATGGTACACCAAAAAGAGTTGCCAAAATGTTTGTCAAAGAAATTTTTGGGGGTCTTCATCCTGATCGCAAGCCAAAGTCTTCGACCTTTGAGAACAAATACAAATACGGCGAAATGTTGGTAGAAAAAAACATTACGCTCTACTCTACTTGCGAACATCATTTATTGCCCATAGTTGGCAAGGCGCATATTGGTTATATCTCTAACGGAACGGTAGTGGGGCTCTCAAAAATGAACCGTATTGTCGACTATTTTGCCAAAAGGCCCCAAGTTCAAGAACGTTTGAACCTCCAAATTGTAAAAGAACTTCAAACTGTACTGGGCACCAAGGATGTAGCTTGCGTTATTGATGCCAAGCATTTATGCGTAAATTCAAGGGGAATTCGTGATATTGATAGTAGTACGGTCACTGCAGAATATGGCGGCAAATTCAAAGAAGAAAAAGTACGACGCGAATTTTTAGATTATATCAACCTTGACACTGAATTCTAATGCAATTATTCAAAAGCCAAGTTGTACGGGTAACCAATTCACTTTCAGGCAAAAAAGAGGTCTTTAATCCCATAAAAGCCGGGTATATAGGCATGTACGTCTGTGGCCCCACGGTTTACAGCAATGTACACTTGGGCAACTGTCGAACCTTCATGTCTTTCGACATGATTTATAGATATTTCAAGCATCTTGGTTTTAAAGTACGGTATGTTCGCAACATAACCGATGCCGGGCATTTGGAAAATGATGCCGATGAAGGTGAGGATAAAATTGCAAAAAAAGCCAAACTGGAACAAATAGAACCTATGGAGGTGGTGCAACGGTACACGGTTGATTTTCATAATACCTTGCAGCAATTCAATTTTTTGCCACCCAGCATAGAACCTACTGCGACCGGGCACATTATTGAACAAATAGAGATAATAAAAGATATTTTGGCCAAAGGTTTTGCCTACGAGGTCAACGGTTCGGTTTATTTTGATGTGGTAAAATTCAATGAAACCAACGAATACGGAAAATTAAGCGGGCGTAAATTGGAAGACATGATTGCCAATACCCGAGCTTTGGCCGCTCAAGATGAAAAGAAAAATCCACAAGATTTTGCCCTTTGGAAAAAAGCAGAGCCCCAGCATATAATGCGATGGCCCTCTCCATGGGGCGATGGTTTTCCGGGTTGGCATTTAGAATGCACGGCTATGAGCACCAAATATTTGGGTGAAACATTTGATATTCATGGCGGTGGTATGGACCTTAAATTTCCGCATCATGAATGTGAAATTGCCCAAGCTGAGGCCAGTAATCAAAAATCGCCAGTGAATTATTGGTTACATGCCAATATGCTCACCCTTAATGGCAAAAAAATGTCAAAATCAACCGGCAACAACCTTTACCCTTCTGAAATTTTTAGTGGAGACAATAACCTATTGAGCAAGCCATATTCTCCCGCGGTGGTTCGTTTTTTCATGTTGCAAGCCCATTATACCAGTATATTGGATTTAAGCGATGACGCCCTTTTGGCCTCTGAAAAAGGATATAGCAGATTGATGGAGGCCTTGGGCAACCTTGAAAGTTTAGTGGCCACCAAAAAGGGAGAATTTGATATTGAAGCATGGCGGAACAATTGCTACAAGGCAATGAATGACGATTTCAATACCCCAATTTTGATTTCCCATCTCTTTGAAGCCGTGAAACATATAAACCTTATCAAAGAAAACAAAGAGCGTATTTCAGAATCAGACAAAGAACTATTACAAAAAACCATACATGAATTTATTTTTGATGTGCTGGGTATAGAAAATCAATCGGCTATGGAGGGTGATTCGAATACGCTTTCTGGCGTCGTTGAATTGCTCATAGAACTTCGAAATTCTGCAAGAATCAATAAAGACTTTGCAACTTCCGATAAAATTCGTGATGAACTCATAGCTTTGGGAATTCAACTCAAAGATGGTAAAGAAGGCACAACTTTTAGTATAAATTAAGTGTTCAAAAAAATCTTGATCGCCCCATTTGTATTTTTGGTTAGAGCCTATCAACTTCTAATTTCACCTTATACACCCTCTACTTGTAGGTACTCCCCCACTTGTTCAGCTTACACACTTGAAGCACTAAAAAAGCATGGCCTATTTAAGGGAGGATGGTTGGCATTGAAACGTATCTTTAGTTGCCATCCATGGGGAGGTAGTGGTTATGATCCAGTTCCGTAAGCTTCGTTTAAGGTTATTTGAATAATATTGGAAGTATCCGAATACTACTACCAATCAAAGTCATTATCTTAGCCCAAAACAGTTTAATATGTACATTTTAGGTTTCAACTGGAATCCAGATGACACGCTTTTCACCCTTGGTTTCATTCAGATAAAATATTACAACCTTCTCTGGATAATGGCCTTTGTAGTGGGCTGGTTTATCATGAAAAAAATATTCACAAAAGAGCAAAAATCCATCGAAAAATTGGATTCTTTATTTGTTTACTGTGTGGTTTCAATCATGTTGGGGGCGCGCTTGGGCCACGTATTTTTCTATGATTGGGACTACTACAAAAACAATCTGATTGAAATTTTGTTACCTATAAGAAAAAGTGCCGATAGCTCCATCTTTGGGCTGATCAATGGTTATGAGTTTACTGGCTTTACAGGTCTCGCCAGCCATGGTGCAGCCATTGCCGCTATAATTGGTCTTTACTTATTCTCACGTAAATTTAAAGACATGAAATTTATGTGGTTACTGGACCGAGTGACCATAACCTGTGCCATAGGTGCTGCCTTCGTTCGCATTGGTAACTTTTTCAACTCTGAAATCAATGGTAAAATTGTGGATAAATCTTATGCTCTGGCCGTTCGTTTTATTCGTGATTCTGATGATATGCCGGCCTATAAAGCAATGCAATTGACAAAGGCCGAAACGCCCAGTTCTGCTTATAAGGCCATCGAAAATAATTCTCAATTTTCAGAATTATTGGCTTCGATCCCATACCGTCATCCTGCTCAATTATACGAGGCTTTCTTTTACCTTATTTTATTTGGATTGATGTGGTATTTCTTCTGGAAAACCAATAAAGCCGACAAACCAGGTTTCCTGTTTGGTTTATTTATGTTGGGGTTATGGGCAACCCGTTTTGGAGTTGAATATTTCAAAAAAAGCCAAGGCGGCTTTGAAGATGCTTTGGGTACCTTTTCTACAGGTCAATGGTTGAGTATTCCTTTCATATTTATTGGGCTCTATTTCATGTTCAGGCCTACTAAATCACAAGGCTAGTGCTATGCAAAAGTTAATTTTTAACTTCTGGTCGCTTTTTTGTCTTTTAGCAATTATCGGTTGTAAAAACAACAGTAAAACCGTAATAAAAACGGATGCCATTGAATTTACAAAAGAAGGGGAGCTAAATGTTTTCACTTTGCCCAAGGATTCTCTGTTACAAAATTTGAACATTGAAATAGCAGAGTCAGATTACGAAACGCAAACAGGCTTAATGTATCGGGATAGCCTTGAAGATGATCAGGGGATGCTATTTATTTTTCCTGATGTGGCCATCCATTCGTTTTATATGAAGAATACAGCAATACCCTTAGATATCATTTTCATTGATTCTAATTTCAAAATAGTAAGTTTTCAAAAAAACGCGAAACCCTTTGATGAAACAGGTCTATCTTCCCAATTACCCATAAAATATGTTCTTGAAGTAAATGCTGGGCTTGCGGACCAATGGCAACTTAAAGTTGGCGACAGTATTTCTTTCGTCAGAAATTAGGAAACCTTATCAGCTTTCAATTAATTTAGGGTCATTATGGTGCTTACGCATACAGCAATACTGACCAATTTAAATTCAAATACCCAATGTTTGATAGACCAAATAAAGGCTGGTTCATTGAATGATGTGTTCAAGGGTCTTAAAACCAAAAAAGGGGTTGTATTCTCAACTGCGGTTATTTCACATTTTATTGAAGAGGAAGAAAAACATGATGTAAAGCCATTAACCGCCAAAAGCCAACAAACATTAAAAACCATGAGCAGCGGCGAACAAAAAAAGGCGTTGCTCGATTATCTTTTGGAACAATCTCCAGATTATATGGTCTTGGTAAATCCGTATGACAATCTCGATTCTAAATCTCAAGCCTATTTAAAAAAAAGATTGGAAAGTATCGCCTCTAAAACCCTTATCATTCAATTGAGCAATAGAATTGAAGATATTTTACCTTTTATTCTACGCTTTGGCAGATTGAAAGGTTCAGAGCTGCACATTTATGGCAACAAGGCAGATTGCCTAAAAGAAAGTCAATCCATCGACAAACCCTTTTTGGGGCAAATACCCAGACCTTTAAATAAAGGTTTCAAAAATTTGAATGAATTGGTTGCTTTCAATAATGTTTCGGTGCGTTTTGGTGAAAAGCAAGTATTACACAATATAACATGGACTATCAAACCCGGTGAATTTTGGCAATTAATTGGCCCAAACGGAAGCGGTAAGACGACGCTTTTGACTATGATAACAGGCGAAAGCCATAAAGGATATGGTCAAAACCTCAAACTTTTTGGACAGCAAAAAGGCAGTGGCGAAAGTATTTGGGACATTAAAAGGAATATCGGCTATTTTACACCTTCACTTATTGCCAATTTCAAAAGCTACCAATCTTTGGAGCATATGCTATTGTCTGGATTGTATGACTCTATAGGATTGTACGTAAAACCTACCAAGGCAGAGTTACAATTGGCCCATGATTGGTTAAGATTGTTAGGTATGCAGCATAGGCAAGGTGTTTATTTTCATCAACTATCAGAAGGCGAAAAAAGATTGCTCATGACCGCAAGAGCCATGATAAAACACCCACCGCTACTCATTTTAGATGAACCAACGGTTGGCCTTGATTCATCAAGTGCACAATTGTTCGTTACATTGGTCAACAAAATAGCAGAAGAAAGCGAAAGTGCCCTAATTTATGTCTCGCATCGTTCAGAAATCGGACTTAAACCAAAGTTGCTTTATGAGCTTAAAAAAACTCCATTGGGTTCTGAAGGGGTTAGAAAAGTGGTCTAAAAAGTGAACTGTTTTTGCTATATTAAGGCAACAAAGCACTAACACCTTGATTATGCAAAAAATAAACGTTAAACCTGGCGCCAAAATAGTTGATTACAAGGCGTACGGCTCCCTCTACTCATCCGTACTGGATTTTCTCGAAAAAATAAAAACGCCTATTGGGCAATTAAAGGGCAGTACTATTTGGATGGTCAATTCAACAGCAATTGGCGGTGGCGTAGCCGAGATGTTGCCCAGTCAAATGCGTATTTTAAGGGAGCTGGGTGTTTCTATAGAGTGGTTGGTGATCGAAGCCAAAGACCAAGCATTTTTTGGCTTGACCAAACGTATTCACAATGCCATACATGGTAGTGGAGATGGAATTTTTACCGAGGAAGACCGCAAAGTTTTTGAAAGGGTCAATCAACAAAATTTGGAAGTGGCCTTAAGCATGATTAATGACGGTGATACAATAGTGATTCACGACCCCCAACCCATGCCCTTGGCCGCAATGATCAAAAAAAACAAACAGGTCTCGCTTATCTGGCGGTGTCATATTGGTCTTGATCGAAAAACTAAGGTGACCAAGGCCGTATGGTCTTTTTTAGCACCCTATTTAAGCAGTTATGATCATTATGTATTTAGTTTACAGGAATATGTGCCAAAAATATTAAGGGCCAATACTTCCATAATTCCACCTGCCATTGACCCCCTTAGCCATAAAAATAGAGCACTCCAACTTCATAAATGTATTGGCATTTTGTTTCAGTCGGGAATTATAGATGACGGCAAGAAAATACTCTATCACAAATACAAGCACCAGGTACGCCGAGTTATGCCCGACGGTAGTTTTGACAGACCCAATGCCAAAAATGAGCTCAATTTCATCTATAGGCCCATTGTCACCGAAATATCTCGGTGGGACAGGTTAAAAGGATTCAAAGAGTTAATGCAGGCCTTTATAAAAATTAAACTTGATAATAGAAAGCACGGTGACCCTAAAAGTTTGGAATACAAAAGAATTGAAATGTCCTTACTTGTGCTGGGTGGTCCTGACCCCGCTTTTGTTTCAGACGATCCGGAAGGACAAGAAGTTCTTCAAGAACTTATTCAAGAATATCAAAACATTGATGCCCAACTTCAAAATGATATTGCCATTCTACTGCTGCCACTTGACAATCCTAAAGAAAATGCGTTGATCGTGAATGCACTTCAACTATCTTCAAGTATTGTGGTTCAAAATTCAATTCAAGAAGGTTTTGGACTTACGGCAACAGAGGCCATGTGGAAAAAAACGCCCGTTTTAGTTTCGGGGGCGGCAGGTTTACGATTTCAAGTGGAACACAATAAAAATGGCAAAATCAACGAGGATCCGACAGATATTGAAAGTCTTTCAAAAACATTGGCCTATATGTTAAACCACCCCAAAGAAAGAGATAAATGGGCATTTAATGGCCAATTAAGGGTCATTCAAAATTTTACCTTATTCAATCAATTGGTGCAATGGCTGAATTTACTCGCCAAAACCAGACTGTGATCCGATCTTAAAAGCTAATATTATTTCTTAGGATGATAGCCTTTCTTAAGTGGCAATCATTTAAATTTAGGCATGGACAAGCAAAGTATTGCACAATTGATGCATGAAAACCATCAAAAATTCATTTCTAAATTGAGTGCCCTTTCTGACACAGACTTTGAATATAAACCGGCCGTAAAATGGACTGCGGGCCAGCAATTGGAGCATATTATCAAGTCGGTCAAACCTGTGGTAACAGCTTTTAGTGTACCCCTATTTCTGCTTAAAATGAAGTTTGGTCTTACCAATAGACCCAGTAAAACCTATGAGGAATTGGTGGAAAAATACCTAGGTGTGCTCGAAAAAAATAAAGGCTATGCAATACCAAAGAAATTTGCTCCAGATTATATCGGTACCCATCAAAGGAAGAGGAAGTTGGCATACCTTGATACTTTGGTTTTGAAACTTAACCGAAAAGCAAATCGCCTTTCAGAAAAGGATTTGGACACCTATATTTTACCACATCCCGTGATGGGTAAGCTAACACTGCGCGAAATGCTTTATTTTACCGCTTATCATGTACAACACCATGAAGTGCAAATAGCTCAAAACTTATCCTTGCCCCAATGAACAAAGAAACACTAGATTTTTCGGAGAGGGATTTTGAAGCCCTTTTGGTAAAAAGTAATGAAATGGTGTTGAACCAATTTAAAGATTTAGAACATCTAAAAGGATATCATGACCATCCACAAGCCATTGTAGAGAGCTGGTTCGATGAGACTTTGCCATCTAAAGGAATGAATGTTTTTGAATTGTTGGAGGAAGTTGAAAGCAAAGTACTTAAAACAGCCACAGGCAATTTAGGCCCACATATGTATGCCTATGTCATGTCTGGCGGTAACCAAATATCCATAATTGCTGAGAAATTGGCCACGACCATCAATCAGAATCAGACCAAATGGCATTTGGGTCCTGCCATGAATGAAATTGAAAAAAGAGTCATAGCCTGGACCGCCGAAATGTTGGATTTTCCCAAAGAATCAGGAGGGGTATTGGTCAGCGGGGGATCCGCTGCAAATTTGACGGGCTTGACCGTAGGTAGAAATATTTTTTTTGAAGAACTGGGTATCCGTAAAAAAGGTCTTTTTGGTCAAAAGCCCTTTGTGGTCTATGGCTCTGAAGAAGTTCATAGCTGTATTGATAAAAGCGTGGAACTCTTGGGCATAGGCAGTAATCATCTAAGAAAAATCAGTACGAATTCTTTCTTTCAAATTGATCTCAATAAGCTTACACAGCAAATTAAAACAGATATTGAAGCCGGATTAAAACCTTTCTGCATCATTGGTAATGCAGGGACTGTGAATACGGGCGCCATAGACGATTTGGACGCTCTTGCGAAATTGGCCCAAAAATACGGGCTATGGTACCATATTGATGGCGCATATGGTGCCCTTGCAGGTATACTCGATTCATTAAAAACAGAATATAAAGGCATGGAAAAGGCAGATTCCATTGCGTTGGATTTTCACAAGTGGCTCTACCAACCATTTGAAGGCGGCTGTACCTTGGTGAGAAGTTGGGCCAATTTAAAAAGAACCTATTATAAAAAGGCGGCCTATTTAGATACCGAACTTGCCAATGATGGCAATCGATTGGAATTTAACGAACACTATTTTCAGCTTTCAAGAAATGCAAAGGCATTTAAAGTTTGGATGTCCATAAAAGCATATGGGATGGACCATATTAAGGCCATGATCCAAAAGGATATTGATTTAACTGACTACCTGAATAAATTGATCAATAATTCGGCAGACTTTGAATTAGTGGCCAGCTCCAAACTTGCCGTTTCATGCTTTAGATATGTGGGTAACATGACCACCAAAAAAGAAATTACCAAATTCAACAAAAGACTGATTCCCGCTCTTGAAAAAGATGGACGCGTATTCATTATGGGCACCCAGCTAAAAGGTGAATATGCCATTAGGGCTTGTTTGATCAATCATCGTAAAACCAAAGACAGTCTTGACTTTTTACTAGAAGTGATTCGCGATGTTGCCCAAAAATTAGAATAAAAAAAGCCGCTCTAAAGCGGCCTTTTCAATTGAGTTAGCAAGTTAAATTATTCATTACCTGAAGATATTTTCTTTTTGAGTGCATCGAACATGATCGGGGTTGCTATAAATACCGATGAGTAGGTACCTACAATAATACCCACAATCATCGCGAACATAAATCCTCTTAAACTTTCACCACCAAAAATGAAGATGGCCAAAAGCACTATCAAGGTTGTCAACGAAGTATTCAGAGTTCTACTCAAGGTACTGTTCAATGCTTCATTAATGTGATTTCCGCCCTTCCAACCTTTGAGGCCGACCACTTCTCTTATGCGGTCAAAAACAACCACGGTATCATTCAAGGAATAACCAATTACCGTCAAAATTGCTGCGATAAAAGCTTGGTCTATTTCCATGTTAAATGGCATTATGGTGCTGGTCAATGAGAAAATACCCAAAACAATCAACACATCATGAAAAACCGCCGATACCGCACCCAAAGAAAATTGCCATCTTCTAAAACGCAACAAAATGTAGAGGAATACCACGGCCAAAGAACCAAAAATAGCCCAAAAAGCATTGTTTTTTATATCATCGGCTATGGTTGGACCTACTTTAATGGATTGTAATATACCCAATGATTTGTCTGATGCCCCAATAGTAAAATCTTCAAACGACGTGCCATCGGGCAAATATTTTTGAAGTGCTGAGTAAAGTTTGTTCTGTATTTCGGCATCGACTTCAATGCCTTCAACATCCACCTTGTAAGGAGTTGTCACCTTTATCTGATTTGCTTCACCAAATGTTTTAACATTGGTGCCACTTCCAAATACCACATTTAACTCAGAAGCAATTTCTGAAGGATTTACAGCCTGTTCAAAACGTATTTGATATGAGCGTCCACCTACAAAATCAACCCCTTGTTGTAAGCCGTTGGTAAAAAGTGAAAACACACTTATACCGACAAGTATCAAGGATACGATATACGCTATTTTGCGTTTGCTCAAGAAATCAATGCTCATATTCTTGAACAAGTTCTTGGTTATTCCTGTTGAAAACTGAAGCTCTCTTCCTTTTTTGGAAATGTACCAATCAACCAATAAACGGGTGATGAAAATCGCCGTAAAAAGCGATGTGGCAATACCTATCAATAATGTGGTGGCGAAACCTTTAATGGGCCCTGAACCAAATACGAACAGTATAATTGCCGTTAGACCTGTCGTAATGTTTGCATCTAAAATCGATGATAGGGCGTTTCCAAAACCATCGGCCACGGCCTGTGCCTTTCCTTTGCCTCGATCCAATTCTTCCTTGATACGTTCAAAAATTAGTACGTTGGCATCAACGGACATACCTATGGTCAGTACGATACCTGCGATACCAGGCAAGGTCAATACGGCGCCAAGGCTGGTCAGTACTCCAAAAATCAAGAGAATGTTCAGCACCAAGGCCACATCGGCGAAATAACCAGCTTTTCCATAATAAAAAACCATCCAAACCAACACGAAAGCCATGGCAATCAAGAATGACATAAAACCACTATCAATTGCTTCTTGGCCCAATGAAGGCCCAACGACCTCAGATTGAATTATATCGGCGGATGCAGGTAATTTACCTGCGCGCAGTACATTGGCTATATCTTTTGTCTCGTTCACTGTGAAAGTACCTGTAATCTCTGAACGCCCGCCTGAAATTGGTCCGGTAGAGACACCAGGTGCGGTATACACCTTATTATCCAAAACTATAGCTATACCTGTTTGGTTGTTGAATGCATCGCCTGTTAGCTTTTCCCATAATTTGGCCCCACGAGTGTTCATGGTCATGCTCACTGCAGGCTTGTTGAATTGATCAAAAGTGTCTTGCGCGTCAGAAACTACATCACCGCTTATTCTTGGCGTATTATCGCGATTTGACTTGAGTGCAAACAATTCGGCCACTTCTGCATCTTTTGGAGGTTTTTCAAAGGCGAATTTGGTGAACTGCACATCATTGGACAGTAATCTCTTTATCTCGGGCATTCTAAGATAAGACCCCACAGCTGCGGTATCGGTAATGGCCACCCTAGCAATGGCGTTACTGCCAGGAGCAGCAGGTATCAATTTGCTTAACAATGGATTTGCCTCAGGCGAAATATCCAATGAATCTTGCTCAACATCTGAGAGCAGTGAATCTATTTCAGATTCAGGTTTTGTAAGGGTATCATCGGTTTCTGTTTCGGGTTCTAAAATATCCCGTAGACGCTCATTGGCATCAACAAAAAATTGCCCCAAATTTTGATTGCTCTGGGGGTAAGTTTCCCAAAACTCCAACTGTGCGGTACTTGATAAAAGCTCTTGGGCCCTCGCAATGTCGCGGGCACCAGGCAATTCAACCAAAATACGACCCGAGTTGCCCTCTCGCTGTATGTTGGGTTGGGTAACTCCAAAACCGTCAATACGCTTTCGTAAGACTTCAAAGGCAGATACAATAGACTCATCTATTTTTCTTCGAATAATGGGCTTTACTTCATCATCAGTCATTTGAAAGTTAACCACATCGCTTAAGCCTTTATTGGCAAATATATCAGGTGAAGCTAATTTTGTGTCGCCTTTAATATTATCGAAGGCATCAAAAAAGAGTTCTAGGTAGGTGTCATCACTACTTTTTGAAGCTTCATCGGCATCGGCCAACGCCTTGTTGAAAACGGGATTTTTGGTATTGTTGGCCAGTCCTTTCAGTATATCTTTTACTGAAATTTGTAGGGTAACATTTATACCTCCCTTTAAGTCAAGACCTTTGTTGAGTTCTTTGGTCTTGGCATCGTCGTAAGAGGTGTATCCCAAAATTGGATTGGCACCAATGGAATCTAAATAAGATGCTTCTAAAGCTTCTCGCTTAGCTACGTAATTTTCTTCTGCTTCCGAAATTTGGTTGGTTGCATAAGTTGTTGCATCGCTTTCAATTTTCCCTGTAATGAACGTAAAGGAAAGTTGATAGATACTTACCAAACCAAAAAGGAAAGCAAAAAGCTTTATAAGTCCTTTGTTTTGCATTGCTTACTAAATTTTAATTTTGTCAAACAGCGTGCAAATATATCATTTCAATTAGGATTTGACAATTGATTTTGACTAATTGTGCTATGACGACAAAGTAGCCCGTTGTAATGTTTGCACATTTAATTTTGAAATACAACCTAAATGAAAAAGCCCAACAAGCACTTTGGCTTGTTGGGCTTTAGGTATTTTAAAGAAGATTTCTACAATTGTAACAAGGCATTGGTTTTTGAAACACCTTCTGCACTTTCTTTCATTTTTGCCTTTTCAGCATCACTGAGATCAATGGCAACGACCTTTTCTATTCCATTTTTGCCCAGAATGACCGGTACACCTATACAGATATCATTTAAGCCATACTCACCATCTAAGAAGGTTGAACAAGGGAACATTTTCTTTTGGTCACAGGCAATGGCCTGAACCAATGATGAAACTGCTGCTCCAGGGGCATACCATGCGCTCGTACCCAATAATTTAGTCAATGTGGCCCCGCCTACTTTAGTATCTTCAACCACTTGTTGCATGCGGTCTTTGGATAGGAATTCGGATACTTTTACACTGTTTCTCGCCGCATGACCAATCAAGGGCACCATTCCTGTATCGCTGTGACCGCCAATGACCATGCCGTCAACATCAGAAATAGGCGCACCTAAGGCCTCAGCAAGTCTATATTTAAATCGGGCACTATCAAGCGCGCCACCCATACCTATAATCTTATGTTTGGGTAAATTGGTTGTTTTATGTACCAGGTAGGTCATGGTGTCCATTGGATTGCTAACCACTATCAAAATTGCCTCAGGTGAATGTTTCAATAGGTTTTCTGATACGGTTTTCACTATACCGGCGTTGATTCCGATCAATTCTTCACGGGTCATCCCTGGTTTACGTGGTATTCCCGAAGTGATCACAGCAATATGACTATTGGCCGTTTTTGAATAATCACCGGTAGTTCCGGTAATTTTTGTGTCAAAACCGTTCAAAGAAGCAGTTTGCATTAAATCCATGGCCTTGCCCTCTGCATAACCTTCCTTAATATCGAGGAGTACTACTTCTGAAGCAAAATTTTTGATAGCTATATATTCTGCGCAGCTTGCTCCAACTGCTCCAGCTCCAACAACGGTAATTTTCATTTGTCTTTGTTTAATGGTTCTAAAAAGCTCAAAAGTAGCGAATTTTTACACCATTTAAATATGAATAATGTCATACTTCCATGGTTTTTTAGCCTAAAAAAAATGCTGCCGATTGTATTCGTATTAAGATAAGAAGTTAACAAAAGGTGGATTTCATCGAAGATATGCTGCTTTATGGTGCTATACATCGAGTAATTGCAATAGCTTTTATTTTTTCAACGTTCTCTTTATCCCAAATCACCAAAATCCCTACTTATGAAAAAGTTCTTTTCATTATTGGCTATTGTGTCTATAATTGCCATTAGCAATTGTACGCGCATACCTGAGAACAATGATCCCGTTCTGGGCATCTGGAGCAAGACAGCTATAGAAAGCTCAGATTCACAGCAGAATATACGGCCTCAAAGAGAGGAATGGATATTCAATGATGCATATCTTGGCAGGTACCACTCGTACCACAACAATACTTTGGATTTTTATACTGATTTTCAATGGAGTGAAGATGATGGTCTCTATACCATTTCATATCCTGGAACCGATATGCCCCAAGTAACCGTTGTTCTTAAAAAAGAAGCCGAAAGCGAAATGCTTGCCTATGTAAACGGATCTATTTTTGCTTTACGTGAATAGACATATTACCCTATATGAAAATAAAAAACCCCTGAACAAAATTCAGGGGTTTTTTTCTTGGTTGGTCAATTGGGGTTTATCTAAAACCGAAACTTACGGCTGCCGTGAGCGTACTGAATTCAGCTATATTATAATCAACATTAATTCTAAAGAAACCTAGTTTGATTTTGGTGCCAATATTGGCTGTTACACCACTGGCATCATTTGTAATCGAAAAAGGATCAACGTATTCTTCTTGAAAAGGACCGGAAGTAACTCTATAGGTACCCAACACATCAATATCAGAAGTACCGGTAATATACCCTAAACCACCATAAAAATTAATGATTGGTATATTTCTGGTTGAAACGGCTGCTGCAAAATTCCATGTTTTAAATGTTGCATCTATACGTTGGTTTTCACCATCGATAATATCGGTATCGGTAAAATCGTATTCGCCATTCAAATTAGTGTACCCTATAATAGCCGAAATGGCTACTGGAAGTATTTTATCTGCGGGGAGTAATTTCGTAAAATCATATTGGATGCCAGCTCCAAAGAGACCAAGTTTAACATCGTCCGTATTTATTTTAGGTAAAAAGCGCGCTTTTACCTCAAGGCCCTTAACCAGCCCTACACTACCTTGAATATATCCTGATGGTACAAAATTCAATCCCTCGGCAGATAGTCCTGATGGCAGTTCAAATTCTTCCCTAAAAAAGCCGTTTTCATCTTCAACAAACACCCGAACCCCCTCGATGTCGCCAAGGCCTGATGAGACAGATTTTGATGTACTTCCGTCTACAAACTGCAAGTTTTCATAATCGGCAGTATCTAAAACAAATGCTTTTTTGTCTTCTTTATTTTTAAAACCT
Organism: Croceitalea sp.; assembly: GCA_013001145.1. Taxonomy (GTDB): domain Bacteria; phylum Bacteroidota; class Bacteroidia; order Flavobacteriales; family Flavobacteriaceae; genus Croceitalea. The sequence goes on from JABDND010000149.1 coordinate 21,881, forward strand.
GTGAAATTACCCACTATAGATATTTCAAAGCCCGCCAATGGTTTCGCATCGGCCGAGTTGTACCAGCCATTTGAAACACTATAAATCGCTGCTTCTGTTACCGGTGCCAAGTAAGAATTGGTAAATCTTTCTGCGTCATTCAAACCCGCTGCCAACACATCATTTAAACTGGATTGGGCAAATGTGAAAGTGCCGCCGCAAATTGCTAAAAGCAAGAGTATTTTTTTCATCTTGTAAAATTTTTCTTAAAACTAAAAAATCCTGAGGGCTACTCAGGATTTTTGTTGTGAAACTGTGCTTAAGTATATGTTAACTAAGCATCTATGTTGGCATAGACCGCATTTTTCTCAATAAACTCACGACGTGGTGGAACTTCATCCCCCATCAACATTGAAAATATACGATCGGTTTCCGTTGCATTGTCGATAGTAACTTGACGTAGTGTTCGAAATTCAGGATTCATTGTGGTGTCCCATAATTGTTCTGCATTCATTTCACCTAGACCTTTATATCGCTGAATACCGGCCCCACCTTTCATTTCCTCAACAATTTCATCACGTTCCTTATCGGTCCAGGCATAACGCCTTTTAGTTCCCTTTTTGACCAAATATAGCGGCGGTGTGGCAATATAAACATGGCCACCTTCTATCAATTCGCGCATATATCTAAAGAAAAAGGTCAAAATCAATGTTTCAATATGACTACCATCAACATCGGCATCACACATGATAACCACTTTATGGTATCGTAGTTTTTCTAAATTCAATGCTTTGCTGTCGTCTTCGGTACCAATGGTAACCCCTAGAGCAGTATAAATGTTTTTGATTTCTTCATTTTCAAAAACTCTATGTTGCATTGCCTTTTCAACATTCAATATTTTACCCCTAAGCGGCAATATGGCCTGAAACATTCTATCACGTCCCTGTTTGGCCGTACCTCCTGCCGAATCACCCTCTACCAAAAACACTTCGCACTTGGTGGGGTCTTGTTCTGAGCAATCAGATAATTTTCCAGGAAGCCCCCCAACACTCATAGGATTTTTGCGTTGCACCATTTCGCGGGCCTTGGCTGCAGCATGTCTTGCCTGCGCCGCCAATTTGACCTTTTCAACAATTTGTTTGGCGTCATCAGGGTGCTCTTCCAAATAATCAGTAAGCATTTCTGATACCGCTTGGCTTACAGCGCTTGTAACCTCCCTGTTGCCCAATTTAGTTTTGGTTTGCCCTTCAAACTGTGGCTCTGCAACTTTTACCGATATGATGGCGGTCAAACCTTCTCGAAAATCGTCGCCGGCTATTTCAAACTTGAGTTTATCAAGCATACCAGAGTTATCTGCATATTTTTTCAAGGTAGTCGTCAATCCCCTTCTAAAACCAGATAAGTGTGTACCCCCTTCATGGGTATTGATATTATTCACGTAGGAATGAAGGTTTTCCGAATAACCGGTATTGTAAACCATCGCAACTTCAACGGGGATACCGTTTTTTTCACCTTCCATGGCGATGACATTTTGAATCAATGGTTCTCGGGTAGCATCTAAAAATTTGATGAATTCTTTCAATCCTTCGTCAGAGTAGAACGTTTCCGATATGTAATCACCCTTTTCATCTTTATTGCGAAGATCGGTAAGACTAATGGTCACCCCTTTGTTCAAATAGGAAAGCTCTCGCATTCTATTTGATAAGGTTTCGTAATTGTATTCAACGGTCTGTGAGAATATTTGAGGATCGGGCTTAAAGGTAACCGTAGTACCTGTATTCTTACTTTCTCCAACACTTTTTACAGGATAAAGTGATTTTCCCCTTTCGTATTCTTGCTCCCATATTTTACCTTCTCTTTCAACAGTTGCCTTTAATTGCATTGAAAGAGCGTTGACCACAGAAACACCTACACCGTGCAGACCACCTGATAC
>JABDND010000076.1 GCA_013001145.1 Croceitalea sp.
CGTCAGGGATTTTTTTATGAAAGCGGCGAAACAGCTATTCCTTTATAGCTTTCAATTCGTTCTCTATGGCTTCCTTTAAAGCCACAGAGAGGTTCTTCATAGCCTCTAAATTCCCTTTTAAAGAAGTGTTTATCCAATAATGGCCAGCAGCGTCACGTTGCATTAATTCTTTATTTAAGAGTAAATTCTTTATGGCCTTGGTTTTATCCTTTTCTTGAAACAAATGAGCGGTATTTGGGTCAATTTCAAATGATGCTGTTTCCTTGGCCACTGCCTGATCTATAGGAGTTATCCACATGGTATTGACATTTGCAGATCCTTCGACAATATCCATATATCCATAATACTCGATTATTTCATTAACGAGTTGCGTGTTTTCAATCACTTTCATGTTGCCCGTTTGAGAAAGGTCTATGTAAGTGTTTTCAGTAGGTGCAAAATCAGAAATAATCCATCCTCTTTCGTAGAATCCCAAAATATCTGGTAAAATGGCTTCGGTTGCGACACCAGAATCAAGGACCTCAATAAATTTGGTAATGGCTTGCTGGTTGGCCTCAATGTCTTTTATGACGTTATCAAAATTCAATAGGTCTTGGCTAAGGTCATTGACCATCCTTTCTAAATAAACTGTTTGAAGTTGATTAAGTTTTTGCTGTTCTTTCCAGTTGTTTATTTGTAAAGCAATCAAAATTCCTATCACCACAAGAACTATTTCTCCGATGGCATACAAGACATATTTAGTAAAATTTTTATCGGACCAAAGTCGTCGTCGAATTCCTTTAAAGAGATTGATCATAATGCCGCATTATCATTTTAAAGATATGATAATAAACGGTTGGGTAATCTTCCAAACATTATGTTAAGTAATGTGTCCTATACTTTAGCACTTAATTTTAAGAGCTTTAAGACCTTTTGGCATCACTCTTAACCCGTGTCAATAAAAACGCTCCGACCAAAAAGAAAAGCCCTAAAAATATGGTACTATTACGCATACTCCCTGTCCATTGTGCTACAGCACCATATAAGAAAGTACCTATGACGATACCAATTTTTTCGGCTACATCATAAAAACTAAAGAAAGAGGTGGTATCCGTCGTTTTAGGCAAAAACTTGGAATAGGTCGATCGAGACAAGGCTTGTATACCGCCCATGACGATACCTACCAATCCGGCGGCAAGATAAAAGTCCGTTGGAGTTTGCAAAAAATAGGCATAAATACATAAGAACAGCCAGAAAATATTGACCACTATCAAGGTTTTAATATTGCCAAATAGATTGGAGGCCCGGGCCGTGGCAAAGGCACCGAATACCGCGACCACTTGTATTACCAAAATGCTTACAATCAAACCTGTGGTGCGCTCACTATCCGACCCCCATTTTATTTCTTCTTCACCAAAATAGGCGGCGATGAGCATGATGGTCTGTACAGCCATACTATACACAAAAAAAGCCGCCAAGTACCTTTTTAATCTGGTCTCGTGGCCCAATTGTCTCCAGACCTTTTTTAGTTCAAGAAAGCCGTTCAGGACGATATTTTTTCGCTCGCCTTCACGTTTATAACCCTTTGGCAAATGATAAAAAGTATATTGGCTAAAGACAATCCACCATATTCCCACGGAAATAAAAGAGTACTTCATAGCCTTGATTTCGGCCACTTCGCCGACATCATCGGTAATACCAAAAAAACTGGGGGCCATTACCATCGTCAAATTGAACAACAACAAAATCACACTGCCTATATAACCAAGAGAAAATCCTTTGGCACTAATGCCGTCTTGTTGTTCTGGATAGGCGATATCTGGCAAATATGAATTGTTTATCGCGAAACTTACCCAAAAACCAACTAAACCAAAAAAGTAGCAACACAGACTAAAGTAGATGTTTTCCAACGAAAACCAGTACAGCCCAATACATGATAAAGCTCCTAGATAACAAAAGAACTTGAGAAATATTTTTTTGTTGCCCAAATAATCTGCGATACCTGAAACCAAGGGAGTCACTACCGCTATAAATACAAAGGCAGCGGAAGAAACATAACTGATCAATGGGGCTCTTGCTATTTCGCCACCAAAGACTGTAACCTTTTCAATTTCGGCAACCCTAAAAAGTGCCCCATAAAATATGGGGAATATTGCCGAAGAAATGACCAAGCTATAAACCGAATTGGCCCAATCATAAAATGCCCAAGCATTGAGCAGTTTTTTATGCCCCTTCAAAGCGAGTTCCTTCACCATAATCATAAAAGTAAAAAAGCTGCTCGAATAGAACAGCTTATCTTACATTTCTTTTTGTGTGAGCTATTTATTTAAAGCTGGTAACCCCATATTTGGCAGCCTCTTGTTTAGCCAATGGTGCCCAGGCTGTCAAATTATTGATACGCGTATCATTGGACGGGTGCGTACTTAAAAATTCCGGTGGCGCCTGTCCCCCGCTTTTAGCTTTCATTCTTCGCCATAGATTGGCTGCTTCGTCTGGGTTATAGCCCGCAATGGCCATAATCTGAAGACCTATACGGTCTGCTTCAGTTTCATGGCTTCTACTAAAGGGCAACATAAGACCTACGGTGGAGCCAATACCGTATGCTTGATTGAACATATTCCTTTTTTGGGGGTCTTGAATTGCAATATTACCTGCAACTGCTCCTAATTGTTGCAGTGTACCAGCACTCATTCGCTGTGCACCGTGATCTGCCAAAGCATGTGCCACCTCGTGACCCATCACAACAGCTACGCCTGTTTCTGTTTGTGTAATGGGTAAAATGCCTGTGTAAAAAACAATTTTACCACCCGGCATACACCAAGCGTTAACGGTTTCATCGTTAACCAAGTTATACTCCCATTTGTAATCTTTTAAGTAACCAGCATAACCATTGGCATTGAGCCACCTTTCGGCAGCTGAAGAAATGCGCTGGCCTACATTGGTTATCATAACTGCATCTGAGGTACCGGTTATTACCTTATTTTCATTTAAAAACTGGTCATATTGAGCAAAAGCCATAGGGAAAATCTGGCTGTTAGGATAAAAATTCAATACTTTTTTGCCTGTAAAAGGGTTGGTCTTACATGCTACAACAGCAAGAAAGACCAGAAGGGTTAAACTAATTTTTTTCATAATGTATAGTGTTTATAGCCTTGAAAAATACAAAAATTATTTTCCGATAATGTGTATCTCGGTAAAATCCTTATTGACTTCTATACTATTATTACCATCAAAATTGACCGATTTGAGCGGTACGATCTCATTATCGAACTCAATACTTTTGATTTTGAATGGCAGCCCGTGGAACTGCAATTTGAAGGTTTCATAAGGAGTAGTAAAGGTCCCATCTTTAAACTGTTGCAAAATCAATTCATTGGGTTTACCGCGCAGTCTAAATTTTCTATAACTATATCTGCCCTTTTTATAATCATAACCTTCTTGTTGATCCTCATATACAGATGAACTTTCACTACCATCTTTGTAGTAAACATCTATTTTTAGTTCTGTGATTTCTTTTTCCCCAATATACTGCTGTACCGGATATTTTGGGATCATGGCCCCTTCTTTAATGAACAAGGGCATTTTATCAATACCAGCGGCAACCCATTTTTCAACACCGCCCTCTACCAATTCCTCGGTCCAATAATTATACCATTTGCCTTTGGGTATATACATACGCCTACCTTGGGCATTGGGTTCTTGAACTGGGCATACCAAAATTTGTTCACCAAACAAGAATTCATCGGTTCTAAAATGGGTCTGTGTATCTTCTTGGTCATAATAGACCAACGATTGTAACATGGGAATGCCTTCTTTAATATACCTATAAAACATAGTGTATAAATAAGGCATTAATTGATAACGCAATTCAATGAATTTGCGAACGATATCAGTGACTTCAGACCCAAAAGACCAAGGTTCTTGTTCTCCGTGGTCACCACTTGAATGCACCCTACAAAATGGGTGAAAAACACCCAATTGAATCCAACGCGCGAATAACTCACCGTTGGGCTGTTCGGCAAAACCACCAATATCCGATCCTACAAATGAGTAGCCGCTCATGCACATGCGCTGCATTTGTACATTGGCAATCCAAAGATGCTCCCATGTGGCCACGTTATCACCTGTCCAAGTGGCGCAATAACGTTGTGTGCCAGAGTAACCAGCCCTTGTCAATACGAATGGTCTTTTTGGAAATGTATATTTTTTGATGCCATTATACGTTGCCCTAACCATTTGCATGCCATATACATTATGTGCCTTTCTATGGCTACAAGGATGTCCGTCATAATCGTGGCGAACATCAAGATTTGCTGTCTTAGTGGGCACCTCCATAATAGCTGGTTCGTTCATATCATTCCACACACCATGAACACCTACTTCTGCAATCATTTCTTTATATAGACCCGCCCACCACTCTCGCACTTCAGGATTTGTGAAATCAGGGAATTTACACTCTCCCGGCCATACTTTCCCTTTAAAATGTGGGCCGTCTGCACGTCGGCAAAAATAGCCATGGTCCATCGCTTGTTTGTACACCCAATAATCGCGATCTATTTTGATGCCAGGGTCAATCATGGTCACAGTTTTAAAACCGTCGGCATATAAGTCATCAACCATCTTTTTTGGATTTGGAAAGCGGCGGTTGTTCCAAGTGAAACATCTAAAGCCTTCCATATAGTCTATATCTAGGTAAATAGCATCACAGGGAATCTTTTTTTCACGAAAAGTGGCTGCAATTTTTTTTACTTTTTTCTCCGGATAATAGCTCCATTTAGATTGATGAAACCCCAAGGCCCACATAGGTGGTAACTCAGGTACTCCCGTTAAATCGGTATAGGCCTCTACGACTTGCGCAATTTGGGGTCCGTAAAAAAAGTAGTAGTTCATTTCACCTCCATCGGCCCAAAAACTGGTTTCATTTCTTCTTTCATGGGCAAAATCAAAATAGCTCCCAAATGAATTATCAAAGAAAATACCGTAGGCTATATTGTTGTGCAAGCCAACATAAAAAGGAATCGACTTGTAAAGCGGTTCTTGGTCTTTTCCGTAGGCATACGAATCAGTTGCCCAATTTGATACTCTTTTGCCCTTTAGATTGGTGTGCGAAGCCTTGTCGCCCATGCCGTAAAAACTTTCGGCAGATTGGGTGACCTTGGTCATTTTAACCAAGTTGCCCCCGTAATCATAGTTCTCCTCCCAATGAAATCCGCTTTCATCTTCATTGATCACATTATCTTCTAGATCTACGATTTGTACTTTTAGATTGCTCTTTTTTATATAAATCTTGATTTTGGCCGTCTTAATGACATATTCCGGTATTTCTTCGGTCACCGTCAATTCATTGTAACCGGTATTCACATCTGCACTCAGCGCATAGGAAAAATCAGGTTCAAACACATGTTCGGTTGCGTATCTAAAACGAACAGCACTATCGCGCAACACCGTAATTTCTAGGATTACCCCATTTTCTGTGGTAAAATAAATACGGTCATTATCTTGTTTAAAGTCAACTATTTTATTGGGATACTGATTTCCCCTTTTTTCAATTTCTGTATTGGTAATCATATTGGATGATTTTTACGAGATAGCAAAAAAAAGATTTTCGACCGACATATTAAAAACTAATGTTGTCAATTGTGGCACTACAAGGTTATAGTTACCCATTATTTGTAGACAACCACGCTCAAAGGTGGCAAGGTAAACTCAACGGACTGGTCGTGTCCATTCCATGCAGTTTTTGTGGGCTTGGCGGTTTTCTTGCCCATTCCGCTACCTCCATATTCTTTATCATCACTGTTAAAGACCAATTTAAGCTGCTTTGCTTTAGGTACCCCCAAGCGATAGTTTTCACGGGGCACCGGAGTGAAATTACAGACCACCACAAGGTCATCTTTTGCAGTATTCCCTTTGCGAATGTAGCTTATCACCGAGTTTTGATGATCATTATGTTCAATCCATTGAAATCCTTCGGGGCTAAATTGTTTTTCATAAAGTGCCGGCTGTCCCTTGTACAGTTTATTTAAATCTTGAATGGTTTTTTGAATTCCGGTATGAAAATCATATTGCAATAGATGCCAATCAAGGCTTTGCTCAAAATTCCATTCTGAGGTTTGGCCAAACTCTCCACCCATAAAAATCAAATTTCCACCGGGATGCGTGAACATATAACCAAACAATAATCTCAAATTGGCAAATCGCTGCCACTCATCACCTGGCATTCTATATACCAATGACTGTTTGCCGTAAACCACCTCATCATGGGAAAAGGGAAGCATAAAATTTTCAGTGAAGGCATAAGTCATACTGAAACTTATATCGTTCAGATGATGGCGACGATAAATGGGTTCCTTTTTAAAGAATTCCAAGGTATCGTGCATCCATCCCATCATCCATTTCATACCAAAACCAAGACCGCCCAAATAAACAGGTTTGGACACCCCGGTAAAGGCTGTCGATTCTTCTGCAATGGTCTGTACCCCATTAAAACTTCCGTAGACCTCTTGATTAAGTTCTCGAATGAGGGAAATGGCTTCAAGATTTTCATTATTGCCATAGATGTTGGGTTCCCATTCTCCTTCTTCTCGTGAATAATCCAAATAAAGCATGGAGGCAACCGCATCAACACGCAATCCATCTGCATGGTATTGATCGAGCCAAAAAATGGCATTGCTTATCAAAAACGCACGAACTTCATTACGGCCATAATTGAAAATTAAACTCTTCCAATCGGGATGATAGCCGCGTTTTCTATCAGGATGCTCATATAAATGTGAGCCATCAAAAAATCCAAGGCCGTGGGCATCTTCAGGAAAATGTGAGGGTACCCAATCTAAAATCACGCCTATGTCTGCTTGGTGCAATTTATCAACCAACAACTTAAAATCTTCAGGTTTTCCGAATCTTGAGGTAGGCGCAAAATAACCGGTTAGCTGATAGCCCCAAGAGGGGTCATACGGAAATTCCATTATGGGCATGAACTCCACATGTGTAAAGCCCATTTCTTTTACGTAGTTGACCAGGTCATCAGCTAGTTCAACATAAGTCATAAATTTATTTTCGCGGTTGCGTTTCCATGAACCAAGGTGGACTTCATAGACCGAATAGGGCTTGTTCAGGGCGTTATGGGCCTCTCTTTTCTCCATCCATTCGTCATCTTTCCATTTATAGGGTGCCTCCCACACTATGGAAGCCGTATTGGGTGGGTGTTCGCATGAACGGGCAAAAGGATCTGCCTTTTCTGTTTTAATATCTTGGTTGTTGGAATGTATTTTGTATTTGTATTTGGTGCCTTTTTCAACCCCTGGAATAAAACCTTCCCAAATGCCACTTTCATCCCACCGAACCATTAATTTGTGGTCACCTTCCAGCCAAAAGTTAAAATCTCCTACCACGGAAACAGCTTTTGCGGTTGGCGCCCATACGGCAAAATAGGTGCCCTTTTGGCCGTTTACCTCAATCAAATGTGATCCTAGTTTATCATACAGTCTATAGTGCTTTCCAGATTTAAATAAATTGATGTCAAATTCAGAAAATAGACTGTGGGGTATTACATTGCCCATTGTTTTGTTTTTAGTTAGTTGTGTTAATTATACTCATTATACCCTCTAACGGAATGACTGCCCATAGTGGTCTTGAATTCATTTCGTAGCCCAATTCGTATACGGCTTTTTCGAGCATGCAATATTCCAAAATAAATTGTCGCTCTTGACTATACCCAATGTTAATGTTATGTGCTTGTATCAAATTGAGGTATGTACCATAGAAAACTCCAATAAAATAGCGGTATAAAATCTCACCGGCTTCATATAGTTCGGGCTGTTTAAAGGGATATTTCTCTGCATTTGCGAAAATGGTCGCGTAAATCGCGTAGTGAAAAGAACGAAATAAGCCTGCCACATCTTTCAACGGTGGTTGTTTTACTTTTCTATCCCTTATGGTACTTTCGGGTTCGCCCTCAAAATCCAGTATAAAGAAATCATCTTCTTTGACCAGAATTTGGCCCAAATGAAAATCACCATGAATTCTTAGGCGCTCGCCTTTGAGCTTGGTCCAATCAAAGTTTACAAAACGCTTTCGAATTTCATTTTTACGTTCTAAAAAAGTATTGGCAAGTTTTAAGGAGAGCCCCTCAAGCCTATGTATATTGTTTTCAACAATATTCAATCTATTTTGAAATTGGTAGAGAAGTCTGTTCTTTAACCAAACCTCATAATCACCATTAAACCTAGCGGGCGTAAATGAGGTATCGCCAAATTCAGAACCTAGGGAAATATGCATTTCGGCTGTTCGTTGAGCCAAAATCTGTAATTTCAAAAAAACACGTAGTCCGGCCCAATCGATGATTTCTGGTGGCACATCCCTAATTTCCAACCTGGCGAACATCTCTATTTTTGGTAGAGATTTTATGCGAATATGCTTAGACTCTAAATTGGAGAATATACTATTGACTTCTTTGAGCATATAATCCCAGGCATCGCCTTGATTTGGTACCAGTTCTTGCATTAGGGCAATGGTGATATTGGCATTGTCGCTGTCTATCACATTGATACTGCCCTGGTAGGCAGGTGTATTTTTATATTGTTGCGTCTCAGATAAGAAACGGGTCATTTCATAATCAGGATTCTTATCGGAATATATTCTTCTGAAAAACTTGATGACAGAGCGATCGTTGATGATAATAGAGGTATTGCTCTGTTCTAAGCCCATAAATCGTGAAGAGGTGTATTCAGTGTCGTGAAAATAGGTGCTTTTATGATAGCGAACTTTGGTAATATCGTTGGGCTCGGCATTTACAATACGTTCAAAGACCAATTTACGAAAGGCCTCTAAATTGAGGGCATCGATTATAAATCCATCTTGATTTTTAATTGCAATGGGTAAAATACGGTCTTTCTGCGCACACTGCTCATCTGAAACAAAGGCGATGGGCAAAAAATAGTGTTGATAAAAGGCCTCTTCAAAATTCACTTGAAGAATTAGACCATAATACACCTCGGCACCTTGTTGAATTCTAAAGTACTCCTGTAGTTCTATATATTTGAGCTTGCTTGACTTACCACCATACCAGCGCTGTTGCACTACATATTTTTCTAAAATATCAGAGAGAAACACCTTGATAAAGGCTTCATTTTCCATGAGTTCTTCCCATGGAACATCAAAATTATAAGGCTCTTTGGCCAAGGATTCTTTTTTCTCTGCCATGATCATTTCATTTGCTCAGGTGAAAGATATGAAAAGGTAAGGCAGGACTCAATTCAACAAAGTTCCATTCTTGTCGCCAAACGTAGGTGTTTGAAGTTATCAAATCGGTCAAACCAAGTCCTTTTTCATTATTAAACTGTAACTGTTGTAACGGCAATTGCACAAATCCTTGTTGGTTATGGTGTGGGTCTAAACTGATCACTATCAAGGTTTCATCGCTTTTATCATCATTCCATTTATAAAATGCCAATAAGCTATTATTTTCAATATAACAAAATCTGACATTATTGGTTTGCTGCAGTGAGGCATGTTGATGCCTTGCTTGATTTATTTTAGTGATCAGGCGGGTCACTTTATTCTCTATGCTCCAATCCCAGTGACGAATTTCATATTTTTCACAATCAAGATATTCCTCTTTATTGGGCATGGGCTGGGTGACCATATATTCAAAAACAGGCCCATAAATACCAAGGTTGCCACTTAAGGTACCTGCCAAAGCATATCTAATACAATGCATGGCCTCGTTTGCCCCCTGTAGATGATATGGATTAATATCAGGGGTGTTCGGCCAAAAATTTGGCCGATAATACTCTTTCATCTGAGTCTGCGACAACTCGTTCACGTACTCCATTATTTCTTGTTTACCAACTCGCCAAGTAAAATAGGTGTATGATTGTGAAAAACCCTGTTTGGCCAATTGTTGCATCACCTTCGGCCTAGAAAAGGCTTCCGCTAAAAAGAGTACGTCAGGGTGAGCTTTTTTAACTTCAGCTATCAGCCAATTCCAAAAAAAGTATGGTTTTGTATGCGGATTATCCACTCGAAAAACGTGAACTCCACAGTTTACCCAATGTATAACAACGCTTAAAAGTTCTTGCCAAAGTGCCTTGAAATCTTTGGTTTCAAAATAAAAATTGACAATATCTTGGTACTTTTTTGGTGGATTTTCGGCATATTGAATGGTACCATCAGGTCTTTTTCTGAACCATTCAGGGTATTCCTCAACATAAGGATGGTCTGGCGCTGCTTGAAATGCGATGTCCATTGCAATTTCAATACCCAAATTTTTAGCTTCCTTGATCAGTTTCTTAAAATCTTTCTCTGTACCAAGTTCTGGATGAATGGCTTTGTGCCCCCCTAGTTTTGAACCAATGGCCCAAGGCACCCCCGAGTCTCCCTCCTTCGCGTTTACAGTGTTATTTTTTCCTTTCCTATTTTTCTCGCCAATAGGATGGATAGGAGGAAAATAAAGGGTGTCGAAACCCATTTGTGCAATACGTGGCAATAATTTTTCACAGTCTTTGAAAGTACCGTGTTGGCCTGGAACTGGTGCCGAAGACCTAGGAAAAAACTCATACCATGTACTAAAATTGGCCTTTTTACGGTCTACATAAACCTTGAGTTTAGCACTATCGTTGTACAAAATTCGTTGCGGATATTTTACAAATAAGTCATGTAATTCTTTGGAAGCGGCCACTTTAATTGCTTCATCGTAATGTTGGTCGTCATCAAAAAGAGTAGCCCATTTTTGTAGCTGAGCTTTTTGGTCGGCAACCACTTTTTTCTGTAGATATTCTAAATATTGAACCCCATCTAAAAGTTCACTCTTAACATGTTGTCCATCTTTTAATTTGGCTTCAATACCATGTTGCCAATTAAGGGCATAATCTACCCAGCCCCTTACAAAATATTCATAAAACCCTTGTTTGGTCACCTTAAATGTTGCGACATGCACGTCTTGCCCTTCATGAAACATTCTCACTTCAGAACTTTTCTTTGCGCTTTCATGTTTGAACACGACCTCGGCCTGTATAATATCATGACCATCTGGTATGACGTCGGCATAGACGGTCACTTGTTCGTCTACCACCCTTTTGATAAAATAGTGTCCACATTGCAGTTGAGGATTCACATTTTCTATGACAACCCGTTGTTGTTTTGGCATTCTGTTGATTTAATCCGGTTTTGTTAAAAATATAAAAAGTAACGTAAACCCTTTATACAAAAAGTGGGCTATTTAAAACATATTTTAGAAGGTCGCTATTTTTTTGGAATGCTTTTTGATTTATTCCTTCATATTTAGTAAATAAACTCAATACAAATCAAAAATCAATACAATTATGAAGAGATTTAAAACATTATTCGGTGTACTGTTCATCGCCTTAGCATTTGCCTGTGAAGGGCCAGCTGGACCTCCCGGACCTCCAGGTTTTGACGGTTTTGACGGCTTGGATGGTCAAGACGGTATTAATATTTTGGGCCAAGTTCTTGAAATCGAAGCCACATTTAGCCCTGAAAACGATTATACCATTTTTTATGAATTTCCTCAAAATGTAGAGGTTTTTGAATCTGATTTGGTTTTGGTCTACCTCTTGTTCGAACAAACAGATGACCCAGATGGTGGCGACCCTGTTGATGTATGGAGGCTAATGCCACAGACTAGAATCTTACCAGAAGGTCTTTTGCAGTACAATTACGACCATACTTTTTTTGATGTAAGTATCTTTTTGGAATCTGATTTTGATTTGGGCATATTGCCCCCAGGTGATACAGACAACCAAATATTTAGAATTGCCGTTGTGCCCGCAGAGTTCGCTTTGCAATCCAATTTAGATACTTCCAATATGCAAGATGTATTGAATGCCCTCAAAACTGGCGCCGAGAACATTGAGCACATAAGACTGGACTAAAATTTAAATAATAATGATCAACGCCCATTTCACTTTTGAAATGGGCTTTTTGCTGCAATTAATTTAATGTAATTTTGATAGGAAAGGCTAAGTTTCACGTCTTAGCTAAAAAAA
>JABDND010000017.1 GCA_013001145.1 Croceitalea sp.
ATTATGATGGCCACCAACTGTTTCAAAAAGTGACCTCGTTGGGGTATATTTTGATGGATGATGGCAGTGGTAATTTTTTCGGACGAAAACTGCTACGGGACTATTACTTTCATAAAATGCCTCAAGACTTGGGTATCAAATTCGCAAAGGAATATGAGTTGGATGCCGATGTGATCAAAGACCATTTGTACAAACAGCCCAATCCCAATACGTATTTAGCGACTTTTGCAAGATTCATTGTTGAAAACAAGGACCATCCGTATTGCAAAGGAGTTATAGATAAAGGGTTCCAGCAATTTGTAAACAATTATATCATGCAATTTGAGTTGGCAACTAAAGTTCCTATCCATTTTGTTGGAAGTATAGCCTATTATTTACGGGAAGAATTGGCCATGGTCATAGAACGCAACGACCTCGTATTGGGCGTAATAAGACAACGACCAATTGAGGGCTTGGTCGAATTTCACAAGAGTACTATTTGACCGCAATCATTGAGATTTCAACATTGACGAACATGGGCAGGTTGGCAACTTCAACCGTTTCGCGTGCTGGTGCGGTGGCAGCATCAAAATAGGCACCATAAACCTCATTGATTTTAGAAAATTGGTGCATATCCTTGATAAAAATCGAAGTTTTTACAACGTTGTCAAAAGTCATATTGGCCGCCTTTAAAATAGCCTTCAAATTTTCCATGCATTGTCTTGTCTCGTCTTGTACATTGCCTTTGACCAATTCGCCTGTAGCAGGATTTATAGGAGTTTGCCCCGAAATATACAGCGTGTCGTTGATCAAAGTGGCTTGATTGTAAGGCCCTATAGGGGCAGGGGCATCTGGTGTGGTTATTATTTTTTTCATATTGCTTTCTATTATCAATTAAAACTAAGAAAATTAAGAGTAAGTAATCTACGGTTGATTACCGAATACGCTGACTGCGCTTATCCCATTTTAAATCGCTCAATAGTGAGCTGCTTATTCCAATAAAAAAGTCCCACCGCTCATTTCGTCCAAAGGGCACCCAGTTAAAACGGAGGTCAAAACTTTTTAAATTTCGGTTGAAGCCCAATTGCGTTTGTGCAAAACCTTTATTTACAAAATCATAGCCCGATGAAACGCGCACATCCCATCTGGGTGATAAGGCCACATTGCCCGAAAACATGAGGGATGCCGTATTAAATTCATTTTGCCGATTTGTATTGTTATATCCCGTGGCAAATTGTATGTTTAAATCCCAAGGAATCTTTGTCCCATAAATCGGGTTTTCGATATCCTCATCAGGTCCTCGGCGACTGTTCCCTTGTCGGTCGTCAAAACCAAATCCGAAAAGGTCATCATCACGCCCACCACTTGCGGCTCTGTATTCGTCGCTGGACTCTTCTGCCTGATCCGTTGACTTCTCTTTTTTAAAAGTTTCACTGTTCAACGAGTATCGAATATTGAAAGTGGCCCTGGTCAATCTAAACAAACTCCCGCCATTACTAACATTGAAAGTGTTTATGCGCCGGCCATTATTATCAATGGCATAAGGATCAAAGGTACCTGTGAAGTTAATAGACATTTTGTTGTTCAAGATATTGGTGCCGCCGTTCATACTAATGGGAGCCAGTTTTAACGAATCGGCTTCAAAATTATAGGAGCTTGAAAAATTGAGATTGTTCAGAATTGATATTTTCTTAGCCTCGGTTGCTGTAGAATCCTTATCCCTAACTTTAGCCTCGATGGTATTAGCCAATGAAAATGTAAGGGAGTTCCCTTTATTTAAACTAGGGGCTCCATTTAAAGTTCCTTCAAAACGACTGTACAAAACTTCCTCTCCGTCATTGTCGATATAGGAATCATAAAATTGTTCAAAAGAGGGTGTGAGGCCCCAACCAACTTGGGGTCGCATCACATGCCTAATGGCCTGTATTTTTTTGTCTTCCCCAAAATTAAATGTACCATAGAGGGTGGTACCTATGCTGGCATTGAGCCCATATCTATTGTAACGGTCAAAACCGTTAACAGTGTCAAGGACCACTTCGCGATTGCTTTCTGGGTCATCAGGGTCTAAGCCACGGGTAAAGGTTTGAAAAGACCAAACATCTTCATAATTGCCACCAACACTCACGCTAAAATATTTGGCGACCTTAAAGTTGGTGCTAATGGGCAGGGTGTGCCGTGCCCCCACGCGGGCATCTTCAAACATTCTTGGTGTGAAAAACAAAGAATCTGTTGTGCGAATTCTGTTTTCGGCCCTAAGGTTATATTGAAAGTTGGTGTTTTGTATGAGGCCTTTTTTAATGCCATCCCTCTTCGCAAATGGAAAAATACGTTCCATACTGGCTTGCAAAGTAGGGAGCGTCAAGTTGACCTCTTGTGTACGTGTATTTTGGTTATGGGTGGCCGTAAGGCTCATATTCACCGAAGGGTAGTTGGGAAATGTTTTTGAGTAGGATATGGAAGACGAGAGGTTATTGTTTTGCGTGTTTTGTACATTGATTTGATTAAATGAGTTGGTATAATATTGGCTGCTGCCCAAATTTACCGAAGCAGAAAACCGCGAATTTGGGTTGGCCTTGGCATCTTGTGAATGGGTTATCTGCAGGTTGTACAAGGTTGTTCGACTAAAATCATCAAAGCCTTTTTGGCTAAATATTTGGTTCTCAAACCTAAAATTGATGTTACCCCTAAACCGATATCTTTTTGTGTAGACTGATTGTGTTCTAAAACCATAACTGCCATTGGTGAAAAAATCACCCAAAATGCTAAAATCAAAATATTCGCTAATGGGCAAATAATACCCACCATTTTGAATGGAATATCCCCTATTGGGGTCATTCGTGAATGTGGGAAAAATAAGTCCTGCCGTACGCCCTTTGCTCAAAGGAAAATAAGCAAAGGGCAGCGCAATGGGCGTGGGTACATCAACCAAATACATATTGCTGAATCCGGCAATGATTTTTTTGCCAGGCACAAACTTGGCCTTTCGAACCCGAATATAGTAGTCAGGATCTACGGTATCTTTCGAAGTAGTTAATTTGCCATCTTTTAAAAAGTAAACCGAATCGTTTTCTTTTTTCGTCACTGCGGCAAGAACATTCATGGCATCGCCGCCAAAAGATCCAAGTCCAGCCTGTTGCTCGGTTCTGGAGTTCCAAATCAACGCTTTTTGTGTGTCAAAATTAAATCGTATCGAATCAGGGATGACCACATTGTCGCCTTGTTTAAAATAGGGCAGTTGACTGTAAGTGCCTGTAGAATCCTTTAACCTACCAGCATAAACTTCATTTTTCACATAATCCATGATGATGATACCGGCCTTTAATTCGGTGTCTTGATAATACAATTCGGCCTCGTCATACAAATAGATCTTCTGGTCTTTTTGACTAAGCTTCACATAATCTTTGGCCTTGTACTTAATATTATCAAGCAGTAATGGCTTTTTCTTTTGAGGCTCCACGACTTTGCTGGTATCGGTCAAAATTGAATCTGTAGACATGCTATTGGGCAACAAAGGTGCCTTGATGGAGTCTTTGGTGGCTTTGATGGACAAGGGAACAAG